>JALSQH010000193.1 GCA_026985515.1 bacterium | reverse complement strand
GGCATTAAAAATTGTAAAAAACTTAATCGCATCAGAAAGAACCATATTTTGCAACCAAAAATTTCCTCTGGTGAGAAAATACACTGTTACCAGCGGTAGTGAAAAAAAAACTCCCAATTTTATTGTTATCCTCCTTGAGAGTTTCAGCGCCCTCTATATCGACTCCTTCAATGAGGGTGCCGGTGGCAAATTGAAAGTCACTCCAAATTTTGACTATCTGGCAAATAATGGAATAAAATTCACAAATTTTTATGCCAATGGAATAAGAAGCCTGGACGGTATAACCTCAATTTTGACAGGGATAATCAGACCACCGGGAGTGGATTACCTGGGCAGTGGCCTTGAATTATCAAACCTGAGCTACCTTCCAAAGCTGCTAAAGAAAAAAGGTTATCACTCAACAATGTTACAGGCCTCCTGGCGGAGATCCCTCAGAGTTGATTCTATTGCAAGGATTGCGGGATTTGATGAATACTATGGGGCAGAAGACATGAACTTTCCGGGACCTGAGATACGCCATCCGCTTCTTGGTACGTGGGATAGGAACATGTATGATATGATTATAAAATTGCTTGATCATACAAAAGAACCCTTTTTCATATTTGCCTTTACAGCTGCAACACATATCCCCTTCATTTCGCCAGGTAAAAAGTGGGAAAAATACAGACACAGTGAAGGACAGATCACGGGGTTCCTAAACACCCTTTACTATGCTGACTGGGCAATTGGAAAATTTATGAAAGAGGCTGAAAAGAAAAAGTGGTTTAAAAACACCATCTTTTTCTTTGTTGCTGATCACACTTTTTTACTGAACAATACTCCTTTGAAACAGTATGGAATTGAACTGCACAGAAGACCCCTGGAATTTATGCGTATTCCTCTAATCATATATGCACCAGGGAGATTCTATCCAGAAGAGGTCACCTCCATACACTCCCAGGTAGATATCTTCAACACCATAATTGATTTAGCAGGAATTAAATCACCCTTTGCATCAGCGGGAAATTCGGTATTTGATCAATCACACCACTTTGCACTAAATGTCAATGGTTATTACTACACCATGGTAACTCCAGATGGATTTGTAAGCTACGATTTAAAAGAAATTTTGAGAAGATACGGGAAATTTAACCTGAACTACATAAAGGCCTATGATCAAACTATCTTCCACCTGATTTATCTGAATAAACTTTATCCATAATCACACACACCACATTTTCTGCATCTTTCAGGAAGACAGCCGGGTGTGGTTTTCCCCTTTATCGCCCTTACTGATTCACTGATAAGAAACTTTTTCAGTAGAGGGGTTTCTATTCTTTCCCAGGGGAATTTATAATCAGTATCAAATTCCCTGTTGAGCAATTCCTCAATCAGTTTCATGTTTTTTACCACAACCTTTTTAGGAGAAATTTTCCTTTCATCAGCAATGAGATTCACAAGAGTCTCATCACTTCTTGCTATTAATCCTTCGGTGAATGCATCATAAATATTTTCAAATGTGGCTTTTACTCCAATGGCAACTGTTTCTCTTCTCAGACGCCTTATTTTCCATTCCAGAGAGGGAATTGTATCCATGCTTTTCCACTGGAAAGGTGTAAAAGGCTTGGGTACAAATATACTGAAAGACGCTGATAAAACAACTCTACGCGAAAAATTCTTTAACTTTTTAAGAAAACTCAGAATATTGTTTACTTCTTCCTCACCTTCCTCCCTCCCAATTATGAAGTATAGTTTCAATCTTTTTATTCCTGCTTTACTTGCCCTTTCAGCAAAATCAAAGAAAAGATCGTCGGGTATGTTCTTGTTAAGAATTTTCCTTTCCTCTTCGCTCCCTGCCTCTGGGGCGAGGGTGAGTGTATCTGGTCCTCCCCTGGCAATAAGGTCGAATAATTCCCCACAAGCTGATTCTGGTCTGATGGATGAAAGCGTAAATTTTCTTCCAGTTTCAATGATTCTTTCCAGAATCTGCAGGAACCGGGGATGATCAGAGGGAGAAGGTGATATGAGCCCGACTCTGGGCACCTTTTCTCCCCATGTTTCAACTGTATCAATAATTTTTTCAACTCCGAAAAATCTCGGTGGTAGGTAGGTATAACCAGCTCCACAAAAGCGGCAGAGATGAGTGCATCCTCTCTGGATTTCTATAAGGAAGCTTCTGCCAAATTCACCCTTATTTGAAAAAAAAACGGACCAGCCCCCCTCTTCAAGAGCATACAGAGGGAATCTTTTCCCACTCTTTTTGCCATAAGTTATGACCCAGTCAAAGCCTGAGATCTTACCAATAAAGATCTTCTTCTTTCCGTCACTTTCAACAAATGCATTGAGAAGTGCAAATATCTTATCTTCTCCCTCACCCAGCACAATTGAATCAACCAGCCTGAGGAAAGGATAGGGATTGAAAAAAGTCACCGCTCCCCCCATAATTACTGGAGGCAGATTATCCCCTCTTTCTTCAGCAAGAATATGAACTTTAAGAGTTTTAAATAAATTTATGATATTCAGCAGATCATTTTCAAAGGAAACTGAGAGCAAAATCAGATCACAATCTGATAAACTCACTTCTCCGTCGAGTGAGAGGTCACTTTCAATGGTAAACCTCTCCCCCCAGAAGAATGGATGCTCATTTACCTTCCTGTAGAGCCAGTGGAAACCCAGATTTGCCGTAGCAACTTCATATCTGTTGGGGAAAACTATTCCAGCGCAGTATCTCTTTCCCCTGTCGGGAATTATTCTGTTTTCCTCAATTACACGCACAACAGGTGACTACCACTTTCCTTTGTTTTCCCTATTTTTTCGCCATATGGTTGGAATTTCAAAGTCATTTTTGTCTATTTCTCTCTCAGGAGGAAAGGAGACTGAAGCTCCTGAATAGGAACCGCTCCCATGACCATAATCTCCCGTTGGGAAGGAATGGGTACCGGTTTCTTCCACAGTATAGTGCCGGGGGATTGTCTCCTCAGTGGTGGAATCCTCTCCCGCTCTTCTCTTTCTACCGGCTCCAATGACAGTAATTCTTATCTCGTCACCCTTCAGATCAGGACTTTCACCGGCACCAGGGAGTATTTCAGTCTCGTCGCCAAAATATTCCTGGGCATATTTCATGGCTTCTTCAAATTCATCAAAAGTGAAAGTGTCTTCCGGGAAATTTATGTTTACAAGCACCTTCCTGGGGTTGTCAATTACTGGATTTTCAACAAGAGGATTGGATATTGCAAGATCAAGGGCTTTTTTAATCCTGTCTTCACCACTTGCAAGACCTGTTCCCATTATAACCTCGCCTGCATTTTCAAGGATACTCTTTACATCGTTGAAATCATTATTAATATATCCTGTCATCTCAACAACATCAAGTATGCCCCTTACAGCCAGGTAGAGGACCTCATCAGCTTTTTTGAAAACATCTTTAAACTTCAATCCTTTACCAAAAAACTGGGATAGCTTATCGTTGGATACCACTATCAGTGCATCTGCCACTTCCTTCAATTTTTCCAGCCCTTCCTTCGCCTTTCTTCTCCTTGGTGCTCCTTCATACCTGAAGGGCATCGTGACAACACCAACAACCAGTGCTTCCAGCTCCTTTGCTATTTTTGCAATTACAGGTGAAGCTCCGGTGCCAGTTCCTCCTCCCATACCTGCTGTTATGAACACAAGATCAGCCTTTTCAAGAATCTGCTTTATCTTTTCCCTGTCATCTATGGCAGCCTTTTCTCCGATTCTGGGGTCACCCCCACTGCCCAGTCCTTTTGTAACCTTTTCACCAAGCTGAAGCTGGATAGGTGCCTTAACCATGCTCAGAGCCTGAAAGTCAGTATTTGCGGCTATAAATTCCACATTCTGAAGTTTGTTCTCAATCATGTTATTAACAGCATTTCCTCCTGCACCACCCACTCCCACGACCTTTATAACCGCCTTTGTTTTTTTCTCGTCTTTTACCATAAATTCCATTGCAAACCTCCTTTTGGATTGGTTAAGCAAACATCTTTTTAAGTGCAATTCCCACTTTTCCAAAAAAACTTTTTCTCTCAGGCCCTGAACCCCTGCTGTACAGGGCTTTAATTACCCCCACGACCTGTACATACTCGGGTCCCAGCACCCCATTATCAATTGAAGTAACACCTGTGGGCCTGCCAATTGTAACATCAACTGAGAAGATTTCTTCGGCAAGTTCCTTCACATATTTCAGCTTTGCCCCCCCACCAATCAGATAAACATGCTTTATTGACGAAAAAGATGGACTGCTTTTCATATTATCCCATACAAGCCTCAGTATCTCCTCCTGCCTGGCACTGATAATCTCAGAGAGAATCACTGCTGGAAAACTTCTTATGCTTCCATTTAAAGCCCTCGCCTCCACTGTGCTATCAGGGTCGGTTATCTTAGATGGTAAAGCCACACCATGTTTTTTCAGCCTTTCTGCATCCTGCTGTTTCAACCTGAAAACAGCTCCAATATCCTTTGTGATGTATTGAACGCCAGCCAGAAATGTAAAGATCTTCTCTATTTTCCCGTTTCTGAAAACTACCCCTTTGAGAAGGGAGTGACCTAAATCAATAACCCCTATCACCTGCTCCCTGAATTCACTGTTAAAAACCCCCATTCCCATTGCGTAATGAGGAATAAAGACAGCGGTAATATTAACACCTGCTTCGTAAAAAGCTTTCTTAAAGTTTTCAATCTTGTTTCTGTCACCAACGTAAACATTAACCTCTGCTGTCAACCTATCTGCATCCATTTCCTCAGGATTTACTACCTCAGTATCGCCATTTACCAGAAAACGGTAAGGGGTGGAATGAATAATAATTTTTTCCTGATCTTTTATTCTCTTTTTTGCCTCTTCTCTTGCAGACTCAATCAATCTGTGAATATCATCCTTTGTGATAGATTTTTTGCTTATGGGAATTTCCACCGTAACGCTGATCTGCTCAACATGGGTCCCACCAAGTGTAACAGCCACATTCTCAATTTCTTCTTCAGTATAAACCCTTGCAGATCTTACCGCTTCTTTTATGGTCTTAACTGCACTGGCAAAATCCACAACAACACCATCTCTGAAGCCGTTTGTTTTTACTTCCCCCTTACCAATAATTTTCAGACCCTTCTCACTTTCCTCCCCCACCATGCAGATTGTCTTACTGCTCCCCACATCCATCCCCACATATCTTCTTACCCCCTTCTTCATTTTCTACCTCCCATCAACTTTTGTGTATTTTGCAACGACATCATCTTTATCAAGAAACTGAAGCTCCTCCACAGAAATTCCCCTTTTCTCAAGATAGGAAAGAGCCTTCTTAAGACGACACAATTTAATTTTAAAATCGCCTGTGCCTGCATCTATTTTCAAAGAATTGATATAGATATTAAATCCACCGCCGTCAGTCTCTATCCCGGTTATTTTCCCTGTAAGCCCACAGGAAGATATGGCCTCAACCAGCGAAACATAGTTACTCCAAAGAGGCTGCTTAATTTTCCCATCTTTCAGGCATGACAGATCTGTTATTCTCAGAAGTGGCAGAGAAAACTTCCTCCTGTTAACGCCTGTTATCACCACACCATTCCTGTCTATCAGAAAATATCTCTTGCCAACCTGGAGATAAGTGTAAGGAACCCTTTCTCTGAGATTCACTATGATAGTATCGGGCAATTTTGAAGTAATTGAGACACTCTCCACCCACCCAATTGAACTCAACCTTTTGATAAGCTTCTGAGTATCTATTTCAAAAATGTTCACGGGCTGGAAAAGGTTAATTCGCCTTATGACAGCTTCGGGAGTTAAATTCTGCATTCCCCTTATCTGCACATACTTTACATTAAAGAAGTCACTATTGAAAAAGGCTTTCAAAACACCATAGATTCCCGCTGAAATTGCAAAGATGAAAATAAAAATTAAAATGTAAAGGGAACGCTTTTTCATTTCCACTTTTATACGTCTTATTCTGAACCGGATCTTAAATTTTGTATCTTCCTTTATCCTCACCATTTTCCCCGTAACCTTGCCTTCAAAAGAATTCTTTCCACAAGCTCTGGAAAATCTATCCCTGCATGTTTTGCAATTTTTGGTAACAAACTTGTGGATGTCATTCCTGGAAGAGCGTTTATTTCAAGCACATAAAATCCCTCACCTTCAACATAAATTGTGTCAACCCTGACCGCTTCTTCGTCACCACCTTTCAATGCTCTGTGAGCTCTCAGAGCTATTTCAAAAACTTCCTCCTCTTCTTTTCTGGAAAGAGGAGCAGGGACAAGGTACTCTGTGCCACCCGGAGTATACTTCGCCTTATAGGAATAAAATCTGTCAATTTTTGGCCTTATTTCCACAGTTCCAATAGGTTTTCCCTCAAGGATTCCAACAGTTATCTCCCTGCCACGCAGATATTTTTCAATGAGAAGATCTCCTCTTGATCTCTCAAGGTAATTTTCAAATTGCTCCTCAGATTCTATTATTTCCACACCCACACTGGATCCCTCTGCCACTGGTTTTACAACAAATGGAAAATCAAATTCTAACTCACTTTTTCCCCTAACATACTTCTGCCATGGTGGTACAGGTATTTTCTCCCTTTCAAAAATAATTCTTGAAAGTTCCTTATCCATAGAAAGGGCACAGTACAGGAGATCAGGTCCGGTGTATGGAATCCTCATCCATTCAAGTAAACCCTGAATATAACCATCTTCACCAAGTGTTCCATGAAGAGCGTTGAAAGCAACATCGATTTTTTCTCTAAGCAGTACTTCCACAAGGTCCCATCCAGCATCTATGTCAACAACTCTGTAACCCAGATACTGTAAAGCCTGCGAAACAGCTTTTCCAGTTAACATTGACACTTCTCTCTCTGAAGAGACACCACCCATTATGACTCCAATTTTTTTACTCCTCATTTTTTCTCTCCTATGATTTTCACTTCCTCTTCCATTTCAACCCCATAAACTTTCTTTACCCTCTTTTTCACAAGATCAATAATCGTTTCAATGTCTCTTGCTGTAGCTCCTCCTTCATTAACTATGAAATTTGCGTGTTTTTCAGAGATCCTTGCCCCACCAAGCCTCAATCCCCGCAATCCTGCATCACTTATTAACTTCCATGCTTTTCTGCCTGCTGGATTTTTGAACACAGATCCTGCGGATGGTAGGTTTAAGGGCTGGGAATCACTCTTTTTCTTTATATTCTCAAGAACCATTTCCTTTATTTTTCCACAATCACCTATGGGAAACTTAAGGGTTGCCTCCACTATTATGCCTGAAACTGGAAATTTCGTTTTTCTGTAAGTGAACTCAATCTCATCCTTTCCAAATTTTCTTCTTCTTCCATAGAATGTCACCAGCTCCACCTCTTCCACAAATTCTCCTATGCCTTTTCTGTGAAGACCCGCGTTACCACTTATGGCTCCTCCAACGCTTCCCGGAATTCCTGCAAGTTTCTCAATTCCCGAAAGACCGTAAGTCATTCCTTTTTTCACCAGTGAAGGAAGAGGCTCACCAGCCTTAACATGAACAAGGTAAAAATTCCCCTCCCTGACAAATCTGATCCCCCTGAGATTTTTAAGAGATATAACAACTCCTCTGATTCCCCCATCCCTGACAATAACATTTGTCCCCTCTCCAAGCACTGTAATTTTCAGATTTTTGTCCCTGAACTCCTTTATGAAATTGATCAATTCTTCTTCATTCTTCGGCAGAAAAATAAGATCAGCCCTTCCTCCCACTCTGATAGACGTAAACTGGCTCATGGGAAAATTCTCAAGATACTCGTAATTCCTCTCTTTGAGGTACCTGATCACCTCTTTAATCTCCATTCTTTCAACTCCTCGGCAACCCTGTAAATATTTCCCGCCCCAAGGGTCAATATCACATCACCTTCCTTAAAAACCTCCTCAATAGCTTCCACAACATCCACAAGGGTGGGAGCAAAGGTAACCTTATCCCCAACGACATCCTTTACATTCCAGTAGAGAGCTTCCCCTGAAACTCCCTCAATGGGATTTTCACCAGCCGGGTAAATCTCTGTAAGAATAAGAAGGTCTGCACCTTTTAAACTTTCCCCAAATCTGTTCATCAATGCCCGGGTCCTGGTGTATCTGTGGGGTTGAAACGCAACAATCAATCTCCTTCCGGGAAACATCTCCTTCACAGCCTGAATAGTATTTGATATTTCAGTTGGATGATGACCATAGTCATCAATAATTGTTATCCCCTCATCTGAGTAAACAACTTCCAGACGTCTCTTCACTCCACTGAAATTACTGAGTGATTCCCTTATTCTGTCCACATCTATTTCAAGCTCCATACCCACTCCAATGGCTGCAAGGGAATTCAGTACATTGTGTTTCCCCGGTATTTTTAATCTGAATATTCCAAGGTCGTTTCCGCGGTATTTCACTCTGTAAATATAACCACCGTCACTCTCCATTATTTCTGCGGTTATATCATTTTCTCCTGAAAATCCGTATGTTAAAACTCTTTTCTTAAGAAAAGGGAGAATCTCTTTCACTCCCCTATCATCTCCACAAACTATGTCCAGGCCGTAGAAGGGTACTCTATTTCCAAAATCTGTAAATGCTCTGAGAATGTTCTGATAACTCTGGTAATAATCAAGATGCTCTTCATCTATGTTAGTTATCACTGCTATGTAGGACATCAGCATCAGGAACGATCCGTCACTCTCATCTGCTTCGGCAATCAGATATTCACCTTTACCCAGTCTTGCATTGCTTCCAATATCATAGAGTTTTCCTCCCACAATCACTGTGGGATCAAATCCCGCATCAATCATCACCCTTGCAATCATTGAAGTGGTGGTGGTTTTACCATGGCTTCCAGCCACAGCAATCCCATATTTCATCCTCATCAACTCACTTAGCATTTCGGCTCTTTTAATGACAGGTATTTTCAACTCTCTTGCTCTTAACACTTCGACATTATCAGGTTTTATCGCAGAAGAAATAACCACCACCTGGGCATCACCTACATTTTCAGGTCTGTGACCATAGAAGATCCTGGCACCCAATTTTTCCAGTCGCCTGGTCTGTTCATTTTCGGAAAGATCAGACCCTGTAATTTCAAAACCCATATTCAACAGCAATTCTGCAATTCCGCTCATTCCAATTCCACCAATTCCCACAAAGTGTAACTTCTTTACCCTTCCAAACATGTTCTCTCCAGAAATTTTTTTAGTCTTTCTGCTATCTTCCCTGAAGCATCACCCCTATAAAGTTTTTTCAGGGAAGTGGACATTTCTTCTAATTTTTTTCTGTCAGAAAAAAGTTCTTTTACTATTTTTGCAAGTTTTTCAGGATCTCCATTCTCATCAAAAACTATTCCTCCACCGGCATCTGCTATGTATTCAGCATTTTTG
The DNA here is from genome assembly GCA_026985515.1 of bacterium. GTDB lineage: Bacteria > JALSQH01 > JALSQH01 > JALSQH01 > JALSQH01 > JALSQH01. The sequence goes on along the minus strand of JALSQH010000193.1, from coordinate 20,853 downwards.
CGCTGATGATCATCGGCGGCATGTGGAAAGGGAACAAAAATTGAAGGCTTACCAACCCTTATCAGTTCTGCAATTGTGGTAGCACCTGCTCTGGATATCGTGAGATCAACCTGTCCATAAAACCAACCCATATCATCTATGAATTCATAAGTATCTGCACTGAACCCATATCTTCTGTATGTCTCCTTAACTTCCTCGTGGAGGTGCTTACCAGTCTGGTGAATAAAATGGATCCTGTCCTTTATATCGGTCAAATAGGGCAACATTTTCATGACAAGCCTGTTCAGACCCACTGCTCCCTGACTTCCACCAAGAATCCCGATTACAAACCTGCTCTCATCTTCCCTTCTCTTCAGGACAAAATCTCTGACAGGATTCCCCGTGTATATGTACTTCCAGCTATCTTTTTCTTTTGATTCAAAACTGAGATACACTTCAGATGCAATAATTGACAGAACTCTGTTGGTGATTCCCATATATGTGTTCTGTTCCATGATTACCACAGGAACAAAAAGTAACCAGCCTGCAAGAGCCACCGGAAAGGCAGTGTAACCGCCAAGTCCCACAATAACAGAGGGACGGTATTTTATGATGATCAGAAAACTCTTCAGAAAACTCACAGGAAAAGAGTAGAAAATAAATCTGAAAATACCAATCACTCCGCCCGTCCTTGGTGTTGTCATCGGTATGAACTCTACCTTCCAGCCCTCACGAGGTACGGCACGCTCCTCAAGGCCATTCCTCAATCCTACAAAAATGATGTTGAGTGATTCGCCATAGTAATCCTTCAATTTTCTGGCCACCGCAATTCCCGGGAAAAGATGCCCGCCCGTTTTACCTCCAGCAAAAATAATGCTACATCTCTTCACATTTCCTCCCCAATGAAGCAAGAATTCCAATCATTGTAAAAGAAACCAGCAGATTTGAACCTCCATAACTGACAAATGGAAGTGGTAATCCCTTGGTGGGGAAGATATTCGTCACAACGGCAAGATTTATTATGATCTCTATTCCCAGCAGAGATGCTATGCCGATTGCAAGAATCATGTTAAAACTGTTTTTCTGAGCAAGAGCAATTTTGAAACTGAGGTATAGAAGGTAAACAAAGGCCACTATAAAAAGGGTGGTAACAATGAATCCCCCTTCTTCCCCGATTATTGCAAAAATATAATCTGTGTGAGCCTCAGGAAGGAAAGAGAGCTGCTGCAACCCGGCACCGGGGGATCTTCCTGTTACCCCCCCATTGGAGAGGGCAACAAGAGACTGAATAATCTGATATCCATAATTGCTGGCGTAATCCCACGGATTGAGCCATGCCTTTACCCTGTCAATTCTGTGTGTAAATAGAATTGCAGTTGTCACAATGGAAACACCCAGTAAACTCATCAGAGCAATGTAAAGTATCTCGGCACCACTTATGAGGAGAAGCAGAAATGTCAGATAACTTATGATGACAAAATCTCCTATGTCTTCCTGAAGCAGTAGAAGAACTGCCACCACACCGAGAATAACCATGTAGGGGAAAAATCCCATCCAGAAATCTTTAATAACCTTCTTTTTACCTGAGAGAGACCTTGCAAGGTAGGTTATGAGGGCGAGTTTCAAAAATTCCGAGGGTTGAAAACTAACGGGACCCAATCTTATCCACCTCGTTGCGCCACCTGCTGAAAAACCAACATGGGGTACAAAAACCAGGATCATGAGAAACAATCCTGCCAGAATCAAATGATACGCATATTTGTAAAGAGGTTCGACCCCAATCCGGTACATCAAAATCATGAGAGAGATGCCCACGATACCAAATAAAAACTGCTTTATTGCATAGGTTGACCACATAATTGTGAAATAGTTATCCATGCTTCCACGATAGTTGTAGAACACACTGGCACTGTAAAGGAAAAGCAGGCCAAACAGGAAAATAATCACGACCAGGATCATCAGTTTTATGCCATCAAATTTTTTACACTCTCCCATATATTTCCCTTATCCTCTGTTTAAAGAACTTCCCTCTTTCTCTGTAATTTTCGAATTCATCAAAACTGGCACACCCCGGCGACAGCAACACATACCGGGGTTTGACTTCAGAAACAATCTTTTCCAAGTCTTCAAGTGCTTCAGCCAGCCGTGGGAAGATTGAATAAGCTGGAGGTTCCAGCATACGGTAGAGAAATTCGCCATCCTCCCCAAAGAAAACTACATATTTACATCTCTGAATCTTTTCTCTCAAAATCTCGTAGCCCTCTTTTTTGCTTCTTCCCCCAATTAAGAGAAGAGTATCCTCTGGTGGATACACAGAAAGAGCCTTTAAAAGGGAGGCTGGATTGGTTGATTTGGAATCATCAACAAAAATAGTTCCCCCACTTTCAAAAAACTCCTCCATTCTATGGGGAAGGCCTCTGAAACTGGCAATGGCATCCTCCACAACTTCCTTTTCAACTCCCCATGTCAGGGCAAGAGCTGCTGAGGCAAGGATATTTTCGGGAGGTATCTTTTTTTTCGGGAATGGGAAAACCTCTTCATCCCTGAAAATTAATTTTCCCTTCTCAATATATGCTTCCGATGGAACATCAACAGAAAAGAAATTCACATTCTGGTCATATCTTTTCCAGTCTACCAGTGAAAGATGTTCATCGTCTCTGTTTATCCATACCTCACCAAATGGTTCAGTAAGAGTTACCAGTTTCAACTTCGTCTGGAGATACTCTTCAAAACCTGTATATCTGTCCAGGTGATCAGGTGTAACATTTAAAATGGTTGAAAGGAGAAATTCTGCATCTATCAAACCCTCAATCTGAAAACTGCTCAGCTCCACCACAGCAACATCAAAAGGCATATCAACAGCCTTGACAAGAGGTTCTCCATAATTGCCACCGGTGAAAACCTCATATCCACCCCTCTTCAAAATTTCGCTTACAAGAGCAACAACGGTGCTTTTACCATTTGTGCCTGTTACCCCGATCATGGGAAAAGATATGAACCAGGAGGCAAGCTCAACCTCATCAACCACCGGAATTCCCCTATCCACTGATCTTTTCAAACCAGTTTTCCACGGTATCCCGGGGCTTTTAACAACGAGATCGAAATCTGTAAATGTCAGTTGATCAAAGTTAACCTTCTCATAGTACTCAACCCCAAGGGAGTCAAAAATACCCTTTTTATCATCAGAGATTTCATTCTCATCATAAACGGTTACAAAAGAACCTCTGTTGAGTAAAAACTTTGTTACTTCCTCACCCGTTACCCCTGTACCGAGAACGGCAACTTTTGAACCAAGTAGTTCTATCATCTTCTCACCTCAACTTGAGTGAACTCAATGCAACAAGTGCCAGAATAAAACTTATTATCCAGAAACGAACGGTTACCTTTGGCTCATCCCATCCTTTTTTTTCAAAATGATGATGAATTGGAGCCATAAGGAAGATTCTCCTACCCGTTAACTTATAATAAGTCACCTGAATGATCACGCTGAGTGCCTCAATGACAAACACTCCCCCAACAACTCCAAGCAATATTTCCTGCTTGGACAGAATGGCCATCGTTCCAATCAGTCCACCGAGCCCCAGAGAACCAACATCACCCATAAATACCTGTGCAGGATATGTGTTATACCAGAGGAACGCAATCCCTGAACCTATGACAGCCCCAGAAATAATTGCAAGTTCGCCAGCTTTTGGTACGAAGGGAAATCCAAGGTAGCGGGCTATTATTTCGTGACCCATAACATATGAAAAAACAAGATATGTGGCAGCAGTTATCAGTACTGGCCCAATGGCAAGTCCATCAAGACCATCTGTAAGATTAACGGCATTGGCAGTTCCAACAATAACAAACCAGATAATCAAAATGTAAAAACCACCGAGATCAGGATTAACATTTTTGAAAAATGGTACAACCATTTTTGTGCTGAAGGATGGATCCCTTGCAAGGATAATTGCGAGACCTACGGCAATAACTGATTCAAGAATAAATTTTACACTCCCCTTCAAACCTTCTTTCTTTCTCAACTTGAGGAGATCATCAACAAGACCTATAACGGAAAATAAAAATGTAACTGAGAGGACATACCAGACATAGGAATTAGCAAGATTATTCAGAAGCAGAGAGGTGATGATAATTGAAAGGATCAGCAGAATCCCACCCATTGTGGGTGTTCCCTCTTTTTTCTCATGTTCAGGTAAATACTCTTTTCTTGCTTTATCGCCTATATTCAATGCTCTCAATTTTTCTATGAACCATGGAGAGAGAACGAAAACCACCACCATTGAAAAAAGAACAGCCACAATTGTCCTGAATGTAATGTATCTGAAAACATTTAAAGGAGAAAAATGCTCCTTCAATATGAGTGCTAACTTATACAGCATTCTTCACCTCTATCTTTTTCAGTAAGTAATCGACTATCCTTTCAAGTCTCATAGCCCTTGACGCTTTAACAAGTACAACATCATTTTCGCCGAGAATAATATCCATCAATTGTTCCAGTTCCATGAAATTTTCAACAAAAAAGGTGTTTACCCCCCTCTTTTCAGCCTCTTCACCACTCCAGTAAGCCCGCCTTCCTATAACAACGAAGGTGTCAATTCCACTCTCTGCCACATATTCCCCAATCTCTCTGTGGAGTTTTTCCTCCTGTTCCCCAAGTTCCAGCATATCACCGAAGATGAATATCTTTCTTTTGCCACTGATTCTTCCCAGTAATTCCAGTGCTTTTTTGGTAGATAAAGGATTGGCATTGTAGGAATCATCAATAACTGTAAATTTCCCCTTATAAATTCTGGATCTTCTCTCTGGTGGTGTATAATTTTCTCTCACACCATCCACAAACCTGTCAAGATCAAGTTGCATCAGTATGGCAATTCCAAGAGCATGAGTAAAATCTTCTGCTTCCACAGGAGTTGAAAACTGTATATCAAATTCAAGTCTGGTGTCAATGTAGCGAATTATTAATTTCTCTTTCTGCCACCTAACCAGCTCAAGTTCTCCAGCAGGACCTGTGGTTATGAACCTTATGCCTGATTTCGTCGCTTTTGAAGTGAGCAGAGGATGTCCCGCAGGGAAAACCGCTCCCTTCTTTGTGAAATCAAGAATGGAGCCTTTCTCCTTTTCAATGCCAGAGAGATCCTTAAACGCACCTATGTGGGCGGGACCAATTGAGGTAATAATACTCCAGTCAGGAGCAGCTATCTCTGCGAGTTTCGCAATTTCTCCCGGAGAATTCATACCCATTTCCACACAGGAAAATCTGTCCTCCTTTGAAAGAGCCAGCAGAGAAATTGGAACACCTACAAGATTGTTGTAGTTCCCGGGTGTTTTATGAACATTTCCAAAAGCACTCAATCCTGCCCAGATTATTTCTTTGGTGGTTGTTTTTCCTGCACTCCCGGTAATCCCAACAATCTCTCCTCCCCATTTTCTCCTGATCCTGTCACCCATCTTGCCGAGAGCTTCCAGTGTATCTTTCACTCCTATAAGGGTGATGCCCAAATTAGGAGAATCCTCTCTACCCCACAGGGAACCTGTGGCTCCTCTCATCACCGCATCCTCAATAAAATCGTGACCATCAAACCTTTCACCTTTCAACGGAATAAAAAAGTCACCTTTCTTTACTTTCCTGGAATCTCTGCAGAAACTTAACCAGCTTTCTGCTTCACCTCTCCTGATCAACTTCCCACCCGTTGCTTCCAGAATTTCCTCAAGTTTCAACCCCACCTTCATCTTCTCTTTTCCATAAGGAATTTTTCTGCCACCTCCCTGTCGCTGAAGGGAATTTTTTTTGAGCCAATTATCTGATATTCCTCGTGTCCTTTACCAAGTATTGCCACTATATCCTTTTCTGATGCCATCATGATCGCTTCCCTGATGGCCTCTTCCCTGTTTTCAATTTTTTTAAATGGGGTTCCGCTCTCCTTTACTCCTTCTGCAACCATCTCTATGATTTTCAGAGGATCTTCCGTTCTGGGATTATCAGAAGTTACAATAACAAAATCGGAATATCTTCCTGCTTCCATACCCATAGGTTTTCTCTTTTCCTTATCCCTGTCTCCTCCTGCTCCTACAACGGTTATAATCCTTCTTCCACCTGCGATATCCCTCAGTGCAGAAAGTACATTTTTAACAGCATCGGGGGTATGGGCATAGTCTATTATTACAACAGGAGTTCCGCTGTAGTACAACTTTTCAACTCTTCCGGGAACTCTTTTTACTTTTTCAACTCCCATTTTGATCTCCTCACATGCAGTACCTGCAAGATGTGCAGTAAGAGATGCAGCAAGAATATTGTAGAGATTGTACCGTCCAATGAGATCAGAAATCATACTGCATTTATCATCAAAAATCCTTACTGTAAACTCCATTCCAGCCGGGGAAAAAATGACCTCCTCAACATGTGCATCACCCTTCTCAAAGCCATAAGTAAAAAGATTCACATCACTGCATTCATCCACGATTCTCCTTCCCCATGGATCATCTATATTTACTACACCAAACGACTTTTTCCCGGAAGCCGGAAGCAATTCACAGAAAAATCTCCTTTTCGCTAAATAGTAATTCTCCATATCTCCATGATAATCCAGGTGGTCACGGGATAAATTGGTAAAAACTCCAGCATCAAAATTTATGCCATCAATCCTCCTCTGAGCAAGGGAATGTGAACTGACCTCCATAACTAAACTTTTCACCCCCTCCTTTACCATTTCAGCCATCAGTGAAATGATAGTTTCAAAGGAAGGAGTGGTATTGGAAGCTTCAATGGATCTGTTTCCATACCGCCAGTTCACGGTGCCGATAACTCCCGGTAACTCACCTTTCTCTCTTAAAATACTCTCCAGCAAGTAGGTGGTTGTTGTCTTTCCATTAGTCCCGGTGACACCGATTACCCTCAACTTTTCATCCGGTGCATCATAAAACCACTTTAACAATCTCACTGCTGCCTTTCGTGAGTCCTTTACGATCAGATAGCCTGCACCTTCAATTTCTACATCCTCCCTTTCTCCCACAATAAGAAAAGCTCCTCTATCCACCGCATCTTTTATATAATCGTGACCATCCCTCTCTTCACCTTTAACTGCAATGAAAACAGAACCAGTAACCACCCTGCGTGAATCTGTTGTGACCAGTTTTACATTAACTTTTCCTGAAGGTATATTTCCCTTCTTTCCTTCTGGTTTAACAAGTTCAATTATTTTTTCTGCCCCTACAGATTTGATACTCATTTTTATCTCAGGGTTAATTTACCGCTTCTAATAATCAGTTCTCTTGCGATTTCTCTGAAAATTGGAGCTGCAGCGGTTCCACCATAAATTTCTTTCTCAGGTTCATCAACCACTATTCCTAAAACCCACTCCGGATCATTTGAAGGAAGAAAACCGACAAAAGAGGCAGTGTAAACTTCTCTGGTGTATTCACCCACCCACTTCTGTGCAGTGCCAGTTTTACCTGCCACAGAGACCTCTGGAAGTGCCGCCTCAGTACCAGTTCCTCCTTTTTCAGTTACAAGATGCAGAACTCTTCTCATGATTCTTGCTGTTTCTTCACTTATAACACGTCCTTTTATTTCAGGATCATTTTTATAGACAATGTTACCACTGGAATCAACCACCCTATCCACCACATATGGTCTTACAAGAAGGCCTCCATTTGCTATAACTGACATTGCTGTGACAAGCTGAATAAGGGTCACCTTTAAACCCTGACCAAAAGAAATATTTGCAAGATCAGCAGGGTACCAGTTTTTCCAGTGTCTCAGATATCCGGGATTTTCTCCCCAGAGATCTATACCTGTCTTCATTCCAAATCCAAATTTCCTGAGTATCCTGTAAACCTCTTCGGGACCTAATTTATCACCAATTTTTGTCATACCTATGTTGCTTGAATACTTAATTATTTCGGGTACACTTAACCATCCATACTTCTCGTGATCATGGATCACGATCCCCCCGAAAAGATACCTTCCCTCTTCAGCATAAAATCTCTCATGCAAACTCAATTTCCCGTCATCAAGAGCTCCAGCAACTATAAACGGCTTCATTACAGACCCTGGCTCAAATCCATAGGAAATTACGAGATTTTTCATATACTTCAAGTTCCTCCTATCCCTTTTGTTGGGATTAAAAAAGGGGTAACTGGCCATAGCCAGGATTCTTCCAGTATGAGGGTCCATCACAACAGCCATGCCCCTCTTTCCACCTGCTCTCTTCACACCCTCAGAAAGATACTCTTCTACCACATCCTGCAGTGAAGCATCAATTGTGGTGTAAACATCAAGACCATTCAATCTTTCGGGAAGAAAGATCCTGGAAGTCATTATTCTTCTCAATCTGCTTCCATCTCTTGTGACAACTATAGTTTCCTCTTTTCCCTTCAAAAATTCATTGTATGTGGCTTCTATGCCTGCGATACCCCTGCCATCATACCTGTTTCCTGTGGAAAATCCCGTTATTCCCACCACCTGTCCCGCCAGCTCACCTTCAGGATAAAACCTTATAAACTCCTTCTGAAGCCTGAACCAGGGAATCAGAGTCCCTCTCTTTTTACCCTCAGAGATAACTTTTTTTGACAGCTGTTTTACCTCTTGAACTTCTCTGTCCGTCAATCTTCTTTTTATCCATACAAACCTTACATCTCTTCTGCTCAGGATCTTATGTATATTTTTCACCCCAACAACCCTTGCCAGTTCCTGAGGAGAATTGTCCCTGTAAAAGCTCCAGTATTGTTTTGGATCAGCGTACAATGAATAAACCTGCAAACTCTCAGCCAGAACTGTTCCATCCCTGGTAAGTATCTTACCTCTATATGGTTCAACCTTTATTACTCTCCTGTACTGCTTTTCTGTGTAGTGTGAATAGAGATCATGATACCTCACCTGAACAAGGTAAAGCCTGACCCATATTGCGAGAAACAATGCAGCATAAATGTAAAAGAGCAACTTTTTTAAATACTTACTCATCATCTCTGCCATTTTCATCAAGGACTACATATTCATCTATCCCCACAGGCCTCATATTAAGTTCCACTGCCCATTTCTTAAGATTGGGAATTGAAACAAGCAGGTTGTATCTGTGCTTCAAAAATTCATTTTCATTTTCAAGAGATACAAGCTGTGCCTGATACTTTGGCAGGATCAGCTTCGCATTTTTAACACTGCTTTTAAAAACCACAGAAGTAAGGGTGACCAGAAACAGAATTACGAGTAATATGAGCGTAACGGTATAATCCTTTATCTCTCTGCTGTAATCTTCTACAACTATCTCACTGACAAATGTCCCTTCCCTCATTTTTTACCTCCCAAATTCAAAAACTCTCATTTTTGCACTTCTGGAAGCAGGATTGTTTCTCTTCTCTTCCTCAGATGGCACAATCACCTTCTTCACAACTCTTTTACCCATCCCATTCATCTCCCACTCCCTGAATTTTTCCTTCACGATTCTATCCTCAAGAGAATGATAGGTTATAACAGCAAGTCTGCTTCCTTTCTTCACCACCTCTGGAATAAAACTGAGCATCCTCCTCAGATTACCAAGTTCATCATTTACCTCTATCCTCAATGCCTGAAAGATTCTGGTAGCCGGATGAATCCTCCCCCGTTTTTTCAAATGCCTCTCAATTATTGAAACAAGATGAAGGGTGGTTTCGATCCTTTTCTTTCTTCTTTCCCTAACTATCTCCTCCGCCACAACTTCAGCCTTTTTTTCCTCTCCATACTCTTTGAATATTCTTGCAAGATCCCTTTTTGAATAACTGTTGATAACATATTCAGCGGTCAACTCTCCATCACCATATCTCATATCAAGAGGCTCATCTTTCATAAATGAAAATCCTCTGCCACTGATTTTTATCAGATCCATTGAGAGTCCAAGATCAGCAATAATTCCATTAAATTCTTTTCCTTTAAAATTTTTCTCCATAAAATCCAGGTCACCGTAATTTCCAAGAAATGGATGAACCCTGCTATCCACTTCTGCCATACGAAGTGCATGCTCAAATGCTTCTCTATTCCAGTCCACCACATATATTGAACCTTTTTCTGAAAGTTGTTCCAGGATCGCCTCTGCATGCCCACCACGTCCAAAAGTGAGATCCAGATATACACCATCTCGATCTACAAGAAGGAATTCCACAACTTCCCTCTTCATTACCGGCCTGTGCAAAACTAATGGTTTTTCTGCACCAAACATTGCCCGCCCTTATATTCAGAAAAGTAAATCGAGATTCCCGGAATTTCTCAAAGTTTCTTTGATATTCTCCAGTTCCTCCGATTCAGGTCTGAATTTGTTTTCAAAGTATTCCATATCCCAGAGTACGATTGTGTCAAGCCTCCCGTGAACAACAATATTTTTATTCAATCTTCCACTCCTCAATTGCTGTGGCACCACTATTCTGCCCTGTGAATCAATGGTCCCACGAATAGAGCCCGAGTAATGTTCAAAGAGGTAGCGCATATTTTCATTTTTGGACATTAACTCTCTTATTACGTTTAATCTCCTGGCAAGAACAGGAAGAGGAAAAACGATGAGGAGTTTTCCATCCGGGTCCTCAAAAGATGTATTGATCCCAACTTCACCACCATAGTAGTGGATCAGGATTTCCTTGAAAGTGGATGGAAGAACTATCCTGCCTTTACTATCCATTGTCTGATGGTACTGTCCAATAAATTGCATTTTCCAGCTATCTTCAAGTTCCTGATTTAATTTCAATTGTTCATCCATCCACTTTACTCCACTTCACTCCACTTTACTCCACTTCATATTAGCAATGTGATTTTCAAATGTCAAGCCCTTACTGAAAAATTAATCGGGAAGAGAATAAAACGGGGAAAATTTTCCTTTATTTAGTGGGTTAGACGAACTCAAGCAACAATATATTGGGGGTATATCAGAAACTAAAACAAAGTTTTACGAAAAGTGGTCCTATTTTTTCCTGAAGTAGTCCACGAACTCCTTTATTACCTCTCTCTCCAGTTCAGTGGCAGGTTGAAATTCCACACCCATTCCGGGGGTTTCCCCTGTGGCGAGAGCCTCCTCCGGATCAACCACTCTCACGACTTTACCCTTTACTCTTACGCCCTTACCCGTGGGAATGTTCAGCTCAAGATCAAGTATGGTTCCCACACTCAGGGGAGAGGTGCTTTCAAGAAATACACCATAGTAACTGAGATCCTTCGTTGAATAGGCAAATCTGAAATCATCACCACCAGGTGGATCTGTTGAAAACCAGACGGCAAACTCATTGTTGGCATTATTTATTGCCCATACCTTAACAGGGGTTCTTTTATCCCGCCTTCTATCATTCATAATAAAACCTCAGGTACCAAACTCCCAGCTGCTTAAATATTTTACCTGCTCAGGAGTTAATTTGTCAATCTCTATACCCATTCCACGAAGTTTTAGTGAAGCAACCTCTCTGTCAATTTCCTCAGGTACACGGTAAACCTTTTTTTCCAGCTCTTTACCTTTTTTTACAAGATACTCAACTGAGAGGGCCTGATTGGAGAAACTCATATCCATTACAGCTGATGGATGTCCCTCTGCTGCAGCAAGATTTATCAACCTACCCTCCCCAAGGAGAAAAATTGATCTTCCATCTTTAAGTTTATATTCTTCCACAAATTTTCTGATTTCTCTCTTTGAAACAGCCATTTCCTCAAGAGCATCAATATTTATCTCAACATTAAAATGGCCAGCATTGGCAACTATAGCACCATCTTTCATTTTCTCAAAGTGAATTCTATCAATGACATGATAATCACCGGTGACAGTAACGAAGAAATCTCCCCTGGGGGCGGCATCCTCCAGTTTCATAACATCAAAACCATCCATTACAGCTTCAAGTGCCCTCACAGGATTGGTTTCTGTTACAATCACTCTGGCTCCCATTCCCCTGGCTCTCATTGCAACACCCTTTCCACAATATCCATATCCCACCACTACAAAAACGCTTCCTGCAATGAGCCTGTTTGTGGCCCTCAATATTCCGTCAATGGTGCTCTGACCAGTTCCATATCTGTTATCAAAGAGATGCTTTGTATCAGCGTCATTCACCGCAATAATTGGATATGGAAGAACTCCGCTGGATGCCATTGCTTTAAGCCTGATAACTCCAGTCGTTGTTTCCTCAGTCCCACCAATCACTCCTTCGAGGATTTCCCTTTTCTTATCTTCGCTTAAACTCAATCCCCATTCTCTCACGCGGGGGTTTGCTTCATCAAGTTTACCTGTATAGAGGAAAACAAGACTTGACACAAGATCAGCACCATCGTCAAGAGTTATGTTTGGATTTATCTCAAGAGCATTCACAATATGATCATAGTAAGTGGTGTTATCCTCCCCTTTTATTGCGAAAACAGGTATTTCGAAGTCTCTGACAAGGGATGCCGCAACATCATCCTGAGTACTGAGTGGATTTGATGCTGTGAGAACTACCTCAGCACCGCCTTCTTTAAGAGTTCTCATAAGATTGGCTGTTTCAGTGGTGACATGAAGACAGGCTGCTATTCTCACATCTTTGAGGGGCTTTTCCTTTGAAAATCTTTTCCTTATTTCCCTCAGAACAGGCATGCTCTTTTCAGCCCATTCAATTCTCCTCAACCCCTCATCAGCAAGAGAAATATCACGGATATCATATTTCATTTTCATCTCCTTCGTCAGATCCTTGACTTCAGCTCTTCAGCTTTGTCCACCCTCTCCCATGTGAAAATATTGAGATCCTCCTCCCTTCCAAAATGACCATAGGCAGCTGTGTGTTTGTAAATGGGACGCAGCAGATCAAGATGCTGAATTATTTCAGCGGGTTTGAGTCTGAATGTTTCCCTCACGATTTCCTCAATTTTTTCGTCAGGTATGACACCGGTTCCAAATGTATCAACCATCAGGGAAATGGGTTCAGCAACACCTATGGCATAGGCAATCTGTACTTCACACCTTTCTGCAAGACCTGCCGCCACAATATTTTTGGCAATGTAGCGAGCCATATAATTGGCACTTCTGTCAACTTTGCTTGGATCCTTTCCTGAGAAAGCTCCACCACCATGTCTTCCCATTCCACCATAGGTGTCAACAATAATTTTTCTTCCGGTCAAACCGGTGTCACCCTTTGGTCCTCCAATGACGAAGCGTCCAGTAGGATTGACAAAATATTTTGTCCTCTTTCTCAATTGCTCAGGAACCACCTTCTTCACCACCTCTTCAATAACAGCTTCTCTTATTTGCTCCTGTGTAACATCTGGAGAATGCTGAGTTGAAATAACAATACTGGTAATCTCAACAGGTCTGCCATCTTCGTATCGAAAAGTCACCTGTGTCTTTCCATCAGGTCTGAGAAAATTGATAATACCCTTTTTCCTCACCTCGGCAAGTCTTCTGGCAAGTTTATGCGCATAACTGATTGGAGCAGGCATGAGTTCTTCAGTTTCGTTCACCGCGTAACCAAACATCATTCCCTGGTCCCCAGCACCCTGCTCCTTTCCATCCCTTGCATCAACACCAAGGGCTATATCGGGGGACTGTCTTTCAATTGCAATCAATACACCTGCTGTCTCCGCATCAAATCCCATCTCTGATGATACATAACCGATTTCCCTTATTGCCTGCCTTACAATATCGGTGTAATTCACCTTTGCCCTGGTGGTGATCTCGCCTGCAATAATAACGAAACCGGTTTTCACCAGTGTTTCACACGCCACTCTGCTCTGAGGATCTTCCGAAAGGACTGCATCAAGAATTGAGTCTGAAATTATGTCAGCCATTTTATCGGGGTGACCCTCTGTAACAGATTCTGAGGTGAACAGAAACTCCTTCCTCATTTTAACCTGCCTTTTTGCTGATTTTAAAACATTATATATCAATGGGGGGGGATGTCAAACTTAATATGCACCCTTCCTTTTTATGAGAATGGGAATGGTTTTGAGGAGGATGGAGAGATCAAGCCAGAAGGATCTGTTTTTTATGTAGTAGAAATCATACTCAAGATTTTCATGGAGGGGGAGATCCTTTCTACCCAGAATCTGCCACAATCCTGTTATTCCGGGCAGGACTTCAAGTCTCTTTCTCTGCCAGTCCTCATACTGTTCCACGATAAATGGCATCTCAGGTCGGGGTCCCACAAGACTCATTTCACCTTTAATTACATTTATTAACTGGGGCAGTTCATCAAGACTTGTGGTCCTCAGAAATCTTCCAACTCTTGTTATCCTGGGATCATTTTTATCAGAAGGGGCATAGGAGAATTTTGGTGTATCTTTGTACATCGTCCTGAATTTATACATGATGAAAATCTTCCCATTTTTCCCCACCCTCTCCTGTTTAAACAGCACTGGACCAGGTGAATCAAGTTTTATTGCTATGGCAATAATTACCCACAGGGGAAGTGTTATGATGAGACCGGCTGTGGCCAGAACAAGATCAAAAATCCTTTTGGCAATATCATACAGTGGTCCAGCTCTGCCTCCTTTAAGGTCAAAAATTGGAAAATCTTCAATGAGGTCAATATTTGTTTCATGTGCCAGGACACCAAACAGATCAGAAACTACCCTGATTGTGAGATCCAGATCATCCACTTCCATTATCATGCTCAGTATTCTTTTATGCGGCAGGCCGGGAATTGCAAAAATTATTTCATCAACTTTGTTCTTTATGACTGTCTCTCTGAGGGCAGAGAGGGGACCAAGAACAGGGGTTTTTCCAATCTTCTTTCCCTGCTTCAAAGGATCATCGTCAAGGAATCCCACGACCTCATATCCCATTTCCGGGTCATCAGTTATCTTCTGCAGTGCCCTGATACCGGTTGTACCTGCGCCAATTATCAGGGCACGGGTAACTCCAATTCCCTTTTTAATGAGATGTTTTTCATATTTTCTGAAAAGCCATCTCCCTGCCGACAGAAAGATAAAATTCGTTATTCCTGTAAGCAACACAACACTTCTACCAAAATCGTACTCTTTGAAGAGGAAACCCATTGCCATGAGGATGAGAAGCCCCATAAAATCTGCTTTGAGTATCTTGGTGAGGTCTTCGAATCCGGTTTTACTTCTTATCCTCTGATAAAGTCCAAAGGAGGCATTCCCAGTGACCCAGAGAATAACAACCAGAGGCAAAACATCCAGATACACTCTAAAGGGATTTATTGGCTTACCAAAGATATCACTTAACCACAATCTGATAAAATAAGAACTCACCCATCCAAGAGCAACTGCTACTGAATCAATTAGAACAAGAACTGTTTTCAACTTTCTGTAATTTTTCATTTTCCAAGCTTCTCTAAAAATATTTTAACGAAAAATTTTGTGTTTCCAATAAGGTATCTTCTCCACAATCTTGCAGGATCAGTTATCAATCTGAAAAACCACTCAAGGCCAGCTTCACTCATCCATCGGGGAGCCCTCTTCTGAACACCTGCCACATAATCAAAAAGAGCACCAACACACCATACTACCGGAGCGTCAATACCATCTCTATACTGGAGTACAAACTCTTCCTGCCGCGGAGTACCCATACCCACAAAAACGATGTCGGCACCTGCTCTGTTTATTGCTTCCACCACCTTACCTTCCATTCCTCCAATATAACCATGATGTGTTCCAGCGCAATTAAAAGAAGGAAATCTCTCTTTAAGACTCTCACACGCCTTTTCAGCCACCCCTTCCCTACCCCCCACGACGAAAATTTTCCATCCCTGTTCAGCCACTATTTCAGCGAGATCCTCAATAAAAAAAGCCCCTGTATATCTCTCTCTTATATTCAACCCCAGCAGTCTGGCTCCAATCTGAATGCCTTTTCCATCACAGTAAACTATATCTGCATGTTCAAGGAAGGATCTAACCTCTTCATGGATCCTTGCCATGTTCCAGACATGAATGTTCAGATAACCTATTGTTATTTTTTTCATTTCATTTATTGCATTCTCAACCCTTTCAACCAGTTCATTCCAGGTAATATCGTCAACTCTCACTCCCGCGATCCGCATTCTCAATTCTCCATCATAATTTTAAGCAATTTTTCAGCCTGTTTTTTTCTTGTAAATTTGAGTAATTTTCTCCTGTTTACACTGGCTTTCAATTTTCCCTTTAAAAATTCAGATATGAAAAGTGCCACATCCTCAGGAGTTTTGCACAATTTCCATCCCCTGAATTCAACTTCCTCGAACAATTTCAAAACCACATCAGCGGCGCTTCCCACCACGCAAACAGGCTTTTCAAAATAAAGATACTCATATATTTTACCAGACAAACCAGCTGAATAATCTCCAACAATGTGAAAAAGAGCATCTGAAACGGAGAGGTAACCATTTGCCCTCTCCTTTTGAACAAAGCCAGGGATTCTCACAAGGTCACAAAGATTCTCTCTTTCAATTAATCTTCCAAGTTCTACATTCCATGGAGGCTTTAACTCTCCCACAAACAAAATTTTTGCTTTTTTTCTCTCAAGATCACTTCTTATCAGTTTTGCCCCCTCAATTATGATGGTGGGGTCCCTGTAAGTGTAAAGTGTACCAATGTAGGAAAACCAAAATTTTCCATCTTTGATAGGCCTAACAGACACTCCAAGATCCTCTTCGTTAAAACCATTGTAAACCACCTCAACTTTATCAGAAAAAGCAGGGAATATTTCAACGTACAATCTTTTCATTTCGTCATTAACCACCACGATTTTATCGGCTAAAGAAAGAACAAATTTCTCCATTTTCATGTTTGCTACTCTGTGGAAAGAAGTGATAAATGGGAAGAGTGGAGCCGGACTCCACGGATCTCTGAGATCAGCAATGAAAGTGATCTGCGGAAATTTTCTTTTCAACAGGGCACCTGCAAGCAGATAAGAATAGTGAGGAGCCGTTGCTATAATAATGTCAATCATATTTTTCTTCACGATCCTCTCACCCTCTCTCACCAGAAGCGGTAACTCAGGTAACCTCTGATCAGGTAATTGAAGAAACCTCTGGATCAGCGGCAATCTTCCACTTCCACTGCCTCTACTTCCATTTTTCTTTCCACTCTTAATTTTTCTGTAAATGCTGCTGAAAGAAAGAGGTGTAATAAAATACACAGGCACATCACTGACTCCCTCTGTGAGGGAGGGATCCAGAATTTCTCCGGCTTCAGGTTTTCTCGTCAAAACATGGAACTGAATTTTATCTTTCAGAATTTTCACAAAATTATACCATCTGTAAACACCTGCACCTGCAACAGGCGGGAAATATGAAGTTATCAGAAGAACTTTAAGGGGCAAGCCTGTAGACATAAAGTTTTCCCTCTATGACCCTGTAAATTTCTTCTGGAATATAGCCCTTTTCTTTTTTGCTGGTAACAAGGTAAATTCTGTACCCTCTGCTCTTCAGTTCACTGAAAACTTTTCTCTGCAGCACAAAGGATGGATGCGCAATGAAAATTGATTTTTGAGGAGATTTCAAATCTATTCTCCTCCATGAAACAATTCTGTTTGGTACATGGAAAATCTCCAGTTTTTCACCAAGTGGAGTGGGTAAATTAAAGGTAAAGCTTACCATCATGTATGGCGGGTCAAAAAGAAATACCGAAGTATTCATGTCAGAGATAACAAAATCCTTTATCAGAGCCTTCCATGCATGCTTGTCTGTTTTAAAATAGTACACATCGTAACTTATGGCATAAGCGGAGAAAAAGATCAATATGAGGAGAGATGTAGCATAAATAATGACTTTCTTTTTCCGTAATACTTCCCCAAGAAAAATTATCAGATTACCAGATTCAATCAGATAAAGGGGGAGCAGAGCAATAAAATAACGGGGATTGAGCCAGTGATGAGGAGGATGCATCTGCAATAAAATGAAAGGGGAAAAAATTACAAAGAGTGCAGTAATTTCAGAAAACCAGCTGCTGTTTCTCTTCACAATTTTGTATATTGCAAGTACAATGATAATTGTAACAACTACCATTCCAGCATAAAAAGGCAGGTGGTAAAACTTTGAAAGCATGGAAAAGTAATACTTAAAACCAAGATGCCAGACCCTGCCACCGCTCTGTGCAGCCCTCAGGGCATGTCGGGCATTCAGAAACCACAGGAAAATTAAAATAAATCCCGTAACGACGGGGAAAAATAATCGTGTTATTCTCTTCTTCTCTTCCTCATAAAAATAGGCCAGGAGTATTCCTCCCAGAAGCCCCGCAAGAATCAGCATGGATAAATAATGTGTAAGGGCAAAAATTACTGAAACAAGGTAAAGAGCGTAGCACTTTGCCGCTGTGTAATTTTCATAACAATCAAACAGCAACACAAACAGCAGGGCTGAAAGACCTTCCATCATCGCGTACATTCTGATTTCCTGAGCATAGTAAAGGGAGATGGGCGCCAGGATAAAGAGCAATGTTAAGGAGATAGCAAGAGAGAAACTTTTCTTTGAAAAGAAGTTGTAAATTGCCACAGCTCCCAGAGATGCAAAGATAGCAGAGAGAAACCTCCACAGGAAGAGTGAATCAATATGTGTGAGAGGTTTCAAAAAGAGAAAATAAGCAGGGGGATGAGGTGAAAAGTATTTGAGGAAGAAGAACAACTTGCCAAGCGGAGCTGACGAAATTATGAGGGAAAGGGTTTCGTCATACCATATACTTTTACTTTCCAGACCTGCTGAAAAAAAGAGAAGAGCCAGCAAAAAAACCAGTAATTCTCCCCATCTACCCTTCTTCATCCCATCAACCACTTCATTAAAATATTTGAAGACGCATGAAAAAGTATGGGAGCCACTAAATCATTGTTTCTTTCCTTCAAACATCCAAAAATTAACGATGGAAAGAAGACACTGAATCTTGCAGGATTGAAATCTATGACAAAATGACCCAGTGCAAAAAGAAGACTAGTAAAAAAGATTGCTCTGGTGAATCTGCAACCTGCAACCTCAAAATAGACCCTGTCCTTTTCCTTCCTCAAAACTCCCTGCACATACCCCCTGTAAAAAAACTCCTCAGGAAGAGCTACATAGAAGAACTCTGAAAGTATCAGTGTGGCCAGATTCTCCCTGAAGCCAGGGGCAAAGGGGATCCCCAGGACATAGATATAAAAGTAACGAAATCCAATTGCGTAAGGCGGGAATATTAAAAGAGAGGCTACGATAAAATCCCTTGTCCCTCTCTTCCATTCTCTTATGTTCAGCCCGGTCTCATTCAGGTTCACGCCAGTAAACAATGGGATATACAGGAAATATGCAGGAACAATTATCCAGAGCCAGTGTCTGGAGGGTAAGACTCTGTGAAGAACCCCCACCAGCAGGAGCGCAACAAGATAAAAGAAAATCATCTTTTTTAAATCCTTACTGACCTGACCCAAGTTTCTCCTTCCAGTGAAATAATTTTTCCAGTGCCTCCAGAGGAGTAAGCCTGTTAAGATCAGCTTTTAACAGGAAATGGATTATTTCCTCTTTCAAATCTTCCACCGGATCCCTGAAAAGGGACAGCTGTTCAGCCTGATACCTCCCTCTTCTGATTCTGCCGCTTTTACGCTCTTCCTCCTCCAGTGTATATAGAATTTCCTTTGCCCTCCTGAGCAGTTCTTCCGGTAATCCGGCCAGCCTTGCCACTTCAATTCCGTAACTGTGACTGCTCCCTCCTCTAACGACCCTTCTCATAAACAGTATTCTTCCCTGATGTTCCTTAATCTCCATTGAAAAATTAACAACCCTTTTCTTCCTCTCCTCCAGTTCCATTAACTCATGGAAGTGAGTGGCAAAGAGAGTTCTCGCACCTATCTTATCGTGGATGTACTCCACTGTTGCCCAGGCAATACTTATTCCGTCAAAGGTGCTTGTACCTCTCCCAATCTCATCAAGAATGATGAAGCTCCTTTCCGTTGCACCATTTAAGATATTGGCGGTTTCCACCATTTCCACCATAAAAGTACTGAGTCCCCTGGCAAGATTATCAGAGGCTCCAACCCTGCTGTATAATCTGTCAACAATTCCTATTCTGGCCTTCGTAGCAGGCACATAACTGCCCATCTGAGCCATCAGAACTATAAGAGCATTCTGACGGAGAAAGGTGGATTTCCCCGCCATATTTGGGCCGGTAAGAATGATGATCTGCTCAGAAGATGTGTCCATTTTCAGGGAATTTGGAACAAATGGTTCATCTCTCGTTGCCTGCTCCACCACAGGATGTCTTCCATCAATAATTTCAATGGAAGTGGTTTCATCAATCTCTGGCTCAACATAATTGTAAATTTCCGCCAGATATGCCAGGCTGCTTATAACATCAATAAAGGCTATTTGCTCCGCTATTTCCTGAAGTTTTTTCCCTCTACTGGCCACACTGTCACGGAGAGTGATAAATAATTCATACTCCAGTTCCTTTGCTTTCTCGTCAGCCGTCAGAATCTTCTCTTCAAGTTCCTTGAGTTCTCTGGTGATAAATCTTTCTCCTCCCACAAGGGTTTGTTTTCTGATGTAATCATCGGGTACCTGAGAGAGATAAGATTTTGACACCTCAATGTAATAACCAAAAACCTTATTAAAACCAATCTTGAGGTTAGGTATCCCTGTTCTTTCCCTCTCCCTTTCCTCAATTTCACTCAAGAT
Organism: bacterium; assembly: GCA_026985515.1. Lineage (GTDB taxonomy): Bacteria > JALSQH01 > JALSQH01 > JALSQH01 > JALSQH01 > JALSQH01. The sequence goes on along the minus strand of JALSQH010000193.1, from coordinate 330 downwards.
CTCTTCTGAATGCTCCTTCAAATCTCTTAATTCGTCCAGTTCCTTACTAAATCCACTTTTTATCAGACCACCTTCACGGGAAAGAACAGGCGGTGAATCAACAAGTGCCCTGTCAAGAAGATCATAAAGATCTTCAAAATCTGCCAGCATTTCTCCCAGTTTTCTGATACTCTCATCCATGCTCCTGTCAAGAATCTTTTTTACTTCAGAGACTCCAGAAAGAGAGTCTCTGATCCTGCCCAGTTCTCTCGGATTTACTGTTCCCGTCATTACCTTCGCCACCAACTTTTCAAGATCATAAACTCCATTCAGTTTCTCCCTCAATTCTTC
>JALSQH010000192.1 GCA_026985515.1 bacterium | reverse complement strand
GAAACTGAAGAGGTCACAACTATCCTGCCCATAATCAAAAGATGGGATATCCCCCTCATAGGAATAACCGGAAATCTCAATTCCACCCTTGCGAGGTACAGCGATGTGGTCATACCAGTTAAAATAACGAGGGAAGCATGTCCCTATGGACTTGCTCCCACCTCATCCACCACAGTTATGCTGGCTCTGGGAGATGCCTTAGCAATAACCCTCATGAAACTGAAGGGATTCACTGAAGAGGATTTTGCCATGTTCCACCCTGCAGGGGCACTGGGGAAATCACTGCTCCTCAGAGTTTCTGATCTGATGCATGTGGGAGATGAGATCCCGAGGGTGGGAAGAGATGAAATAATGGAAAAGGTGATACTGGAAATCACCTCCAAGAGACTGGGAATCACCGGTGTATTTGAGGGGAATAATCTCGTGGGATGCATATCAGATGGGGATCTCAGGAGAGCTTTAGAGAGATATGGTTCAAAAATGCTTAAAATGAGAGCTTCAGAAATCATGACTCCCAATCCCAAAACAATTCTACCACAGGCGCTTGCCAGCAGGGCGTTGAAAAAGATGGAGGATCATGCCATAACATCACTATTTGTTGTTCCACGAGAGGATTCAAGGGAAGTAATAGGCATTATTCACATACATGATATTCTGAAAGAGGGCATACGTGAGACTGAAAAATATGGAAGAGATAATAAAAAAGATCAGGGCAATAATCTCTGACATTGATGGAGTGCTTACCTCAGGAGAAATTATCATTGACTCCAGAGGAGAGGAACTGAAAATTTTCAATGTCAGAGATGGCAATGGAATAAAAATGTGGCTTTCTGCAGGGTACAAATTTGCATTCCTCTCAGGAAGAGTTTCAAAACCTGTGGATTTCCGGGCTCATGAACTTGGGGTGGATGTAATTCAGGGTACACACTGCAAGGTGGAATCGGGGGAAAAACTCCTTGAAAAATGGGGTATTTCATGGGAGGAAGTGGCATACATTGGTGATGATATCGTTGATCTGCCAATAATGAGGAAGGTGGGGTTTCCAGTTGCAGTTGGAGACGCAGCAGCTGAGGTAAAAAATGAAGCTCTTTACATAACATCATCTCCCGGGGGTAAGGGAGCTGTAAGGGAAGTTATTGAGATGATACTGAAAACAAAAGAAGAATGGGAAAAAGCGGGGGAGAAATTCTTCAGGGAAGAGGATGTTCAGGGCCCCTGAACCAGAGAGTAAACTTCTCTGTATCCTTTACAGGAGCAAAAGGGGTACAGGTGACTATAAAGGGATAGGGAGTAACAACCCATCTGGTATTATATCTGAAGCTCAGTGCCTTTATCTTCTTCCAGCTTGCAGGTTCATCCCGTAACCTCACGACATATGTCAGGCGTCTCAGGTAAAAGTTCTTTTCGTAATTAACGACGATTACAGGCTTATTTTCTGGAATAAAATCTGTAAATGAAGAAAGTTGATACGATTCTTCATTCTGACGGAGGAATTGTTCGGGGGTCTCTCTGGAAAAAACATATTTAATACTTCTGTAGATCTCTGAAGATGCAATCGAAATCTGGAAAATCACAGTAAACCAGAAGAGAACAAAAATATATCTGTAGTTTTCAACCCACACCTTTAACCCTTCAAAAGATAGATACGCCATTACCATGTGAAATGGTATGTAGTATCTCGGATTTGAAAAGAGTATGTAGGCAAAAGGGACAAATGAGAGAAGAATGTACCATCCAGTTCTGATCTCCCTTTTTCTGAAATTGAAAAGTGACCATGGGATCAGAGCAAGATACAGTGGACCCGAAATACTCTGAAGTCCCCGCTCAGGTTTTATGTAATTCCACAGGAAGAATCTTAAAAAGTAACTGTGAAGAATATCTTTTTTAAAATGAAGAGTTGCCCCCACAATATCCTGTCTGTAAACACTCTTCAGGCCGAAAAATGAATTTAAAAAGGGCCACATTGGATTACCTGAAACGATCCAGTTTCTTATGTACCAGGGAGCAACGACAAAAAGAGAAATAGAAGAAAGGATCACAAATTTCTTCAGGTCCCGTGAAAGAATAAGCACCCATAAGAGTATGAAAGCAAGAAGAACCAGCCCCTGATATTTGGTTGAACCACCAGCACCAAGATACAGACCGGCGAGGAAGAGAGAAGATTTTTCTTCTCTGGTGAAAAGATGATAAATTGCTCCTGAAAAGAAGAGCGTCTGGAGAAAACCATCATATCCGAAAGGAGACATGAAATAGATAAATGGGGTGGTAACAAAAATGATCAGAGGAAGGAGAGATTTTTCATTGAAAAACCTTTTAAGTGTTTCATGAAAGATGATAACGGTCAGGAAAAAAGCAAAAAGGGTGAGAATCTGAGGTCCAGTATCGGAATGCAAAAAGAAAAAAGGTATATAAAGGAGATTTCCAAAAAGGGCAAAAAGGGATGGCTGGAAATTGGGATCCCAGAAAAAACCATGCTTTATCACATACCACTGCGGGATGGTGAACTGATAGTAAAGGGGATCATAAAATCTGTGTGGAGGAGTTACTGCGAGAAAAAATAGAGGAATGAAAAGACTCAATACCAGGTAATGACATCTGGTTAACAGGCATGAGGTTTCTGCTTTCCTTAAAAGTGCCACAGCACCCGGTATGGAAAAAATCAGGAGGAAAAAAATTAGAGGAGAATAGAGAAAATTTGTGTGGACAAGAATAAAAAGATAAATACCTGCTACAACACTTCCCGTAAGGAATCTGTCCCATTCATTCCCCTTTATAAAGAGAACCCCTATCCCGTAGTAAGAGAGAATCACCAGAAGCGCCAGAAGGAACTGATACCACATTCAAAACAGCCCCGCAATCTGTTTAATAAAGCAGGAAATTTTTACACATGCAGTTAAACCCCACTCTCTTGCATCCCAGTAAATTAAAAAGAAAATTCCCGCAAGAATTATGAAGATTGAGAAGTAATGAAGCACCCTTTTCACCGCTACCCTCCTATGAAGCTCATGGGACAGGGCAGAGAAGTTTCACCATTTTCCAGAAGGGGATTTATTCTGGGCTTTAAATTAACGGCCTTTTCTATTATTTTTTCAAGTTCCCCGTCGCTGGCACCACTCCTCAGAGGAGTTTTTACATCAATCATCTCTCTTGAAAACAGGCAGGGCCTCAAATATCCATTTGCAGTGAGCCTCATTCTGTTGCAATTTTCACAGAAGTGGGCTGTCATGGGAGTGATTATACCGGCTTTTCCCTTTCCTCCAACAATTCTGTACATCCTGCTGACACCTTCCATTTCCTCTTCCCTCTCGACCTTCATCTTCTCCAGAATAACCCTTTCTATCTCCTTCCCACTCACGAATAAATTCTCTTTCGCCTCAGAGGAAACATTGCCAAAGGGCATATACTCAATGAATCTGACCTCCAGAGGGTATTCTCTGGCAAGGATGAGAAAATCCTCCAGTTCCTCAAAATTGTAATTCCTCAGCACCACCACATTTAACTTTACTTTCTCAAAAGGAAGCTCAAGCGCCTTTTTTACCCCCCTGATAGCCTCTCTGAATCTATCTCTCCTTGTCATTCTGGAAAAATTCACGGGTACCAGCGAATCAATCCCTATATTGATTCTTTTAACTCCTGCCTTTACAAGGGCTTCCCCAAACTCCTCAAGAAGAGTCCCATTTGTCGTAATTGTAACCTCTCCCCTATCACCCATATAATTTGCAAGCTCTTTTATAAGCGTAATAACCCCCTTTCTGACAAGGGTTTCACCACCAGTTATCCTTATCTTTTTAACACCATGGTCTATAAAAATTTTTGCGATTCTTACAATCTCCTCAATCCTGAGAATTTCTCTGTGGGGCAACAACTTCACCCCCTCCTCAGGCATGCAGTAGATGCATCTCAGATTACACTTATCAGTTACAGAAATTCTGAGATAGGTTACTTCTCTCCCGAATTTATCCACAAAACTCATAGGCCCATATCATCCATAATAATTTGATCCTCTTTCTCTTCCTTTTCAGAGTGTGAGGATTGGGTGGGTTCGGTACCCTTAATGAAAGGAATAAGTCGTGGATTCGGAGTCAGTTCACTTGCAAGAAGACCTGTGGCCGGATCAATACTTTTAAACACAATTCCGGGAGGGATGGGAAAATCCTTTTCGGGGATATCCTTAACAACCTTTTTCATAAACTTAACCCAAATGGGAGCTGCAACAATCCCTCCGGTTTCATACACACCCATTGATTTTTCCTCGTCATAACCAACCCACACTCCGCAGACAAGCTGGGGAATGTAACCAATAAACCACGCATCAATATGATCATTGGTGGTGCCGGTCTTTCCAGCAGCTGGCCTGCCAATCTGTCTCGCTCTCCATCCAGTACCATGTTCAACGACATTCTTTAGCATGAAATTCATGAGATAGGCATAATCAGGGTCAAGCACCTTTCTCCCCCGCGGAGGTTTCTCAGGGTATACTAAACCTTCAGGATAATCTTTTGAAAAGATAACTTTTCCATCAGGACCGGTGATCCTCTTAATCTCTCCCAGATCTATTCTGTAACCATAATTATCAAAAACTGAATAAGCTCTGACAAGCTCCCACAGGTAGAGTGAGGAGGATCCCAGAGCCATTGAAAGATCAGGATTTAACTTTGAAACTATGCCAAAATCTCTCGCCACTTTTACAATTGGGGTGAGGCCTATATCCTGAGCCACCCTGACAGTAACAATGTTTTTGGAATATGTGAGAGCATCTATCAGAAGCATGGTCCCTTTGAAATTTCCACTGTAGTTGTGAGGCCTCCAGTCAGCATCAGTATTTTCCATTGCATATACAACTGGAATATCTTTCAGGAGCGAAGCAGGAGTGTACCCATTGAGAAGAGCTGCTGTATAAACAATGGGTTTAAAAGCCGAACCAACCTGTCTGTGGGCCTGAAAAGCGTGGTTGAACTGCTTTCTTCTGAAATCGTAACCTCCCACCGCCACCCTGATAGCTCCTGTGTACGGATCAACTGCAAGAACCGCCCCCTCCAGATCAGGCTCCTGATCAAGGGTGAGAGGAATGATTCCCTCTGTTTTATTCTTCCTGCTGAGAAACTCTTTCCAGAAGTTCAACTTTTCCTTCTGATCCCTGTTACCAGAAGAGTAATCCTCAAAGGGATCAATGACCTTTACAAGCACTACATCCCCGGGTTTAACAACCTGCGATATATTCTTTATCCTATCCTCCCACCATGGAGTTTCTGGATCGGGTTTTCTGGCCCATTCCACTTCCACACCGGGCAAAATCCCTGTATAATTCCCTATCCTTACCACTGCATAGTTACTTTTCCTGTCAACCCTGGTAATCAGACCTCTGTAATCCCTGTGCAATTTAAGGAGAGTCCCTTTCAGAAATTCTGGCTTCCGGGTAAACAATTTTTCCTCAAGGCCAAGAAATGCAACAGGGTCAGTAACAGGCTTACCGGAAGAATCAATTATTAAAACAATACTGCCAAGAATTTCTCTTTTTCGCTTTTCAAGAAGATCCTTCTGTTCTTTTTTCAGAAATTCTTCCCACCCCTCTCTGCTCACATGTGTCAGAGGACCTCTGTAACCTATTCTTTTATCCACCTCCTTCAATCCCTCTCTCAGTGCTTCCTGTGCATATTTCTGCCATCTGACATTGATTGTGGTGTAGATTCTTAACCCACCAGAAAGGAATTTCTCCTCACCAAATTTCTTAACCATCCTTTTCCTTATTTCTTCAGTGGCATATGGAGCAATCTTTAAAAAAGGATTCTCATACCTCCTTATTATCAGGGGCTGGGTAACTGCCTTTTCATACTCTCTCTCTGTTATCCAGCCATTTTCAAGCATCTTTTTCAGAACATAAATCTGCCTCTCCTTCGCCCTTTCCGGATTATTAACAGGAGAAAATTTGGTTGGTGCTTTTGGAAGACCTGCCAGCATCGCTGCCTCTGCCAGAGTCAGATCAGTGACTCCTTTTCCAAAATAGATCTCAGACGCTGTTTCAACCCCATACGCCCCGTTCCCCAGGTAGACAAGATTCATGTAAAGTTCAAGGATCTTGTCCTTGGTAAGGTACTTTTCAAGTTTATATGCAAGGTACATCTCCTTTATCTTTCTGGAAAAACTTCTTTCAGGAGATAAGAGGAGTATTTTTGTTACCTGCTGAGTTATAGTGCTACCACCCTGAACAATTCTGCGGGCCATTATGTCCTTAATTGCTGCCCTGACTATTCCCTTGAAGTCGAGTCCACTGTGCTGATAAAATCTGGCATCTTCTGCTGCCATGAAAGCCTTTTTCACAAGATCTGGAATATCATCAAATTTCACCCACTTCCTGTTCTCTTTAAAGAACTCACCCATTATTACACCATCAGATGAAATGATCTGTGTTACAAGGGGGGGAGAATAATGCCGCACTTTTTCAATGGAGGGTACTCCAGATAGAACCCTGTAAACAATAACACTGGCCACCAGAAAAGAGAGGAAAAAGAATCCAAGAAGAGTGAAGAAGATTACGACTATCCTGCTTTTCCTCAAAAATTTCTCCTTTTGATAGTAATTATAAATCCTGTGATTTTTTTTTCAAAGATTGCTAAAATTATGTGGATGAGTTTAATAGGGTTTTTAAAAAGGTGGCTGAAGATTCTCACAACGCCCCCCACAGAGATTATTGTTGAAGATATGTACTATCTGGGGGTACTCAGTCTGCCTGTTTTACTGATTGTAGCAGCATTTGCAGGAATGACCTCTGCCATCGAGTTTTATGATACATTCAATAAGATTGGTGGGACCTATACCGTCGGCATATTTATCACCTATGCGGCGCTGAGAGAACTGGGACCGGTTCTGGCGGGAGCAGTTGTCGCTGGTAAAGGGGGTGCAATGCTGACCTCAATGATTGCCTACATGAAAGATTCAGGCCAGATAAGGGCCCTTGAGTCGCTGGGAGTAAATCCCTACTTCTATGTTGTGGGACCGGCTATCTGGGCTGGAATCATAGTAACTCCCCTCATGGTTGTCATCTCCGATTTCACCATAATTGCAACATCACTGATCACCTATGTTTTTCAGCTTCACGGCAGCACAGGCACTTTCTACAAGAATTTCATTGATTACTCGAGCATTACGGACCTATTCAATGGAGTGATTAAAGGTGTCTTCTTCGGGTTGATAATAGGGATCATTTCAAGCTACACAGGATTAAATGCAGAAGAGGGTCCAGAAGGGATTGGAAATGCCACAAGAAGGGCCATAGTCTACATTATAATCTGGATCCTGATCGCCAACGTTACTCTCTCGCTCATATTTTACGGAAGCATGTATATCAGGTAGCAATGAAGGAATCGTTGAAAAGAGCTGTGAAAAAGGTTATATGGCTTGTCAACCTTGTTTTTTCTGAAAGACTTTTCATATACGCTTCTTCGCTGAGTTTCAATGTGATCTTCATTCTGATACCCGTCTCCTTCCTGCTTTTTTCAGTGGGTAGCATTTTTCTCGACATAAGAAAGGATCTTGTAAATCAGATACTGGAGCTTGTCCATGAGCAGGTTCCCTTTATTGAACCATTTGTACGTAAAAATATTACAATCCTGGTAGCAAGGAGTAAGTTACTGGGAGCAGCAAGCATAGTGGTTCTCCTCTGGACTGCTTCAAGATTGTTTCTGAATTTCAGGGTTATTCTGTTTGAGATTTTTGGAGTGGAAGAACCTGAGGCAAAAATTCTCTACAAGGCCAAGGAAGTAGCATCAGTGGGCATATTTACAGTGTTGATACTTCTCTTTTTTCTGGTCAATTCACTGACACTCTCAATAAGAATTGCTGTGAAACATCTCCCCCTTTCTTTCCTGACTGTACCTGCCACGGGAGAATTGATTTACCTCATAGACACATTCATCTTTGTGCTCTTCATCTATGTATCTGTGCTGGGAAGGAAAGTCCCCACTTACTCTCTACTTTATGGGAGCTTTCTCTCAACCATCTTTCTTGAAATAATGAAACTCCTTTACAAATATTTCATCCTCTACGCCTGGAAGGGAAAAACTATTTACGGATCATTGTGGATCTTTTTCGCCTTCTTCATCTGGCTGTACTACTCCATTCTCGGATTTGTGGCAGGAAGTGAAATTGCGAGCATAAGAAGGGGGCACAGATGAAAATCATACTCTACGCCTCCCTGGCTCTGATCGGATATCTTTCAGGGTCCATCCCCTCCGGTTATCTTATCGTTAAATGGAAGAAAAATATGGACATAAGAACACTTGGAAGTGGAAATATAGGTGCCACCAATGTGTACCGTGTACTTGGTATGAAGTGGGCCATTGTGGTTTTCATATTTGACATGCTGAAAGGAGCCCTGCCTGTTGCTCTGTTCAAATATTTCACCACACCTTCTGCCACTCTTATCCTCTCCTTCTCACCTTTCATTGGACACTGCTACACTCCCTGGCTGGGCTTCAAAGGTGGAAAAGGGGTTGCCACAAGTGCAGGCATTCTGCTTGTACTTGCTCCCATTTCTCTCGTCATATCACTGGGTATATGGATCGTCACGGTAATGCTATTTCACATTTCCTCACTTGGTTCCCTCTTAGC
>JALSQH010000191.1 GCA_026985515.1 bacterium | reverse complement strand
TTTAACAAATAGTGGGTTTACTGTCAAATTGCAGGGTAAATCCGCTAACTGTGAGATGCTAAATTTATGAATGGATTTTTTGTCTTACAATTGCAAAACTACTCTCCCTCTTCTGATGCCTCCGCCAATTTGATTATGTGGCTTTTTCTGAGTAAACATCACCTTTTTCGGTAAGATTATTTTTGAGCTAAAGCGAACTCTTGAATATTCAATCCTGTGGTGCTAAAATATCACAGGAGGTGAGAAAATGATCCCTGGATTCAATCACAACGTAGTTTACAAAGGAAAAATGTATCATATTCAAACAGAGGACAGCGGTCCAAGGAGACCCGTTATTATTACTCACCTCTTTCTGGGGGGGAACATAATAGCCACCAAAAAGATCGACTACTCAAGCATTCTTAACGAAGAAAATCTTGAAGAAATAGTCAGGGAGCTGATGGAGGAACAGCATTCAGAGATGTTGCGCGATCTGAAAAATGGCAAGTTTGATCCTGATGCACAGGAAACAAAGGAAGAGAAGACAATAGGAGAGGAGATGGAGGAGGAAGGGGAGGACATCAACGAAGTCATCCTCGATTATATTGGGACCACAATCAAGGAGTAATCAATGGAAATCGAAAATCCCCTCCCCGTCGATATTTCCAGACAGGAATTGATTAATTTAAAGCAAAAAGCAATAACAATCAGAAAAAAAATCGTGAAAATGCTCTATCTTGCGGGCAGCGGTCACACCGGGGGTTCTCTATCAATTGTGGAAATTCTGGTTTCCCTCTACTTCAAAGTTATGAAGTATGATCCCCGAAATCCTCAATGGGAAGAGAGAGACAGACTGATACTCAGCAAAGGTCATGCTGCCCCTGCCCTCTACGCTGTGCTTTCAGAGGCGGGTTTTTTCAGTGAAGAAGACCTCTGGACATTGAGAAAACTTGGTTCTCACCTTCAGGGGCACCCCGATTCCAAGGCAACACCGGGGGTCGAAATTTCAACAGGGTCGCTGGGACAGGGTCTCGGAATAGCAAATGGACTGGCACTGGGATTAAAACTGAAAAAGAGCAGCTCAAGAGTCTATGTAATTCTGGGAGATGGTGAAATGCAGGAAGGAATGGTGTGGGAAGCGGCAATGGCGTCGGGTCATTACAGACTGGATAATCTATGTGCCATACTGGATAATAACAACCTTCAGATTGACGGAAAAGTAAGTGATATAATGTCAATTTACCCAATTGAAGACAAGCTCAGAGCCTTTGGATGGAATGTATTAACAATAGATGGTCACGACTTTGAATCCATCCTCTCAGCTCTTAAAATTGCAGAAAAAACAAAAGGAAAACCAACATTTATTGTGGCAAAAACTGTTAAAGGAAAAGGGGTCTCCATATTTGAGAACAAAGTTAAATATCATGGTGTTGCACCAAATGAAGAAGAGTACAGAATAGCCATGGAAGAACTGAAACAGCAGGAAGAGGAGCTCAGAAAATATGGATAGGGTTGCCACAAGAGATGCTTACGGAGAAGCGCTCGTTGAACTGGGCGAAAAATACAGCAACATAGTGGTCCTGGATGCTGATTTATCCGGCTCCACAAGAACATCAAAATTTGCCAGAAAATTTCCTGAAAGATTCTTCAATATGGGGGTAGCTGAACAGAATATGATGGTTACTGCAGCAGGATTTGCCCTTGCAGGCTTTATTCCATATGTAAGCACCTTTGCAATCTTCGCCACCGGAAGGGCCTGGGAACCCATCAGGCAATCAATTGCATACTCAAACATAAATGTAAAAATCGTTGCCAGTCACGCCGGAATCACCGTTGGTGAGGATGGCGGATCGCATCAATCAATTGAAGATATAGCTCTGATGAGGGTCATACCAAACATGTATGTTTTCGTTCCTGCCGATGCTGTTGAAACGAAGAAAATAATAAAGAAAATCATGGAGATAGATGGTCCCTGCTATGTGAGGACCGGAAGAAGCAAAGTTCCTGTAATCTTTGACAATTCCTACGAATTTACCCCCGGGAAGGGGAAAATTGTTAGAGAAGGGAAAGATGTGGCCATAATAGCCACAGGCATTGAAGTTTACGAATCATTAAAAGCAGCAGAGATTCTTGAAAAGAAGGGTATCTCAGCGCTTGTTGTAAATATGTCTTCAATAAAACCCATTGACAGAGAGCTCATTGAAGAAGTTGCCGAAAGAACAGGGAAAATTGTAACAGTTGAGGAGCACAGCATCTATGGTGGACTGGGAAGCGCCGTTTCAGAAGTTATCGGGGAAACAAAACCTGTACCTGTAAAAATCATAGGCATAAGAGATAGATTTGGAATCTCGGGAAAAGCAGAGGAACTCGTCAGATACTTCAAACTCGACACAGAATCCATTGCCAGAGAAGTAGAATCTTTTCTTTCCAGAATTAATGATTGAATTTTTTCATGTTACCAAAATTTACCCGCCGGGAATTTATGCTCTGAAGGATGTTACTTTAAAGATCAGGAAAGGAGAATTCGTCTACATAACCGGTCCCAGTGGAGCAGGTAAAAGCACTCTGATGTCTCTCATCTACCGGGGAACAAGACCCACAGATGGCAAAATTTTTGTCAGGGGAAATGATATAACTGGAATTGATAATCCTGCAAAGTTGAGAAGGGAAATCGGGATCGTTTTCCAGGACTTCAAGCTTCTCAAGCACCGAACCATATATGAGAATGTTGCCATTCCTTTGCTTATTGCAGGGGTTAAAAAGGAAAAAATCGAATCGAGGGTTAATTATCTTCTCAACTTCGTGGGCTTATTTTCAAAAAGATGGGCATATCCAGATGAACTTTCAGGTGGAGAACAACAGAGAGTAGCCATTGCCAGAGCAATAGCGAATGATCCTTACATTCTCCTCGCTGATGAGCCAACTGGAAATCTTGATGAAGAAATGGCAATAGAAATAATCTACCTTCTCAAGGAGATAAATCTCAAGGGTGTAACAGTGGTACTAGCAACCCACAGCACCGAGATCCTGTCACTTTTTCCAGCCAGAATAATCAAAATAGATCATGGAGAAATCGTAAGTGAATAAAGCAAAATACTGGATTGGCACCTTTCTGTCATACATCAGAAAAGATACCTTCAGAGTGATGATAACGATTGTAATAGGAGGATTCTCGCTTCTTATCTTCGCCATAACTTTCCAGATACTTAAGAACACTACACACTATCCGGAAAGGAATAGAAGTTACATTTTTGTGAAAGGTAAGATATCCAAAACTGAACTGAAAAAAATGACAGAAATCCTCAAAGAGAGAAATATTAAAATCTACCGAATAATCACTCCTGAATACAAGCTCAGATATCTTTATGGGGAAAAGATTCCAGAGGAACTGCTTAAAATTGTACCGTTAACCATTGTTGCGGATGGTGGGATAGGAAAAAGGGTTTTTCCAGCGGAGTTGCAGAAGTACATTGAAAAAATAAGCAGTGTGGCTCCCGGAGAATCAAAGATCAGAAAAATGGCAGGAATGATCCGTACATTTCTAATCATATTTTCCATAACCCTCATAGGTGGAATAATAGTCATAACAATTTTCACGATCCAGCTTTCCTTTATATCTCACCATGAAGAAATTGAGATACTGAAACTGCTGGGAGCTGACTCAATTTTCATTTCGGTTCCGCTTTTTCTGGAAGGCATATTCATTGGTACGGGCAGCGGATTGCTTGCAGTGGTGTTTTTCATACTGATGAAAGCGGCATGGCAGAAGTATCCGGCAAATCTCATTTCCCCCGATTTCGCCACTATGGGTACAACCATTCTCCTGGGTATTGCTACAGGAGTGATAAGTTCATTTCTGAGTATAGTTTCACGGAGACATGATGAAACAGGGTAAAGTAATTTTATCAATTCTGACCCTGATCACTTCCCTTTTCCTGTACGGTGCCACTTCCGATCCCCTCCAGGAGTACCTCAAACTGGAAAATGAATATTTCAACCTTCTTGAAAAGTTAAAAAGTTATTCAGAAGAGGAGAAAAAGCTGAATCAGGAGATTAAAAGAATCACCCTCAAATACACCAGGCTAAAAGCAGAGAAGAAAAAATTTATAGATGAGATAAAGTTACTGGGAAATTTTGACCCTTCCACGAGCAGCGACATATCCCTTCTCCTCTCCACCTTTTCACCTGAAATCAGAGAAGTCTTTACATACGAAAGTGAAATAGCTGCGGAAATTGGTTCAAGAATCAGAAATCTCAATAATCTCACGGGAGAAATGGAAAAGATAAGGGCTCAGAAAAAAAAGCATTTAAAGCAGGTGGAAAAAGTGACTGCACTGATAAAAGAAACGCTGGAGAAAATCAAAAATGAGAGGGAAGAAAAGCTCAGCCTCATAAAGAAAATTTTTTCAAACAAAAAAACCCTAAAAGAATATCTGAAAATGAGAAGGAAAAGCATCGGTGAACTTCAGATTACATATGAGAATACTCCGGGAAAACCTTTTTCAGAAGGAGAACAACTGGAATCTCCCGTTAATGGAAATGTGGTAAAACCCTTCGGATATTACTTTGATCCGGAAAGCAAAATTGAACTATTTTCACCCGGAGTGGAGATAAAAACGAAACCTTTAACGCCGGTAAAGAGCATTTATTCTGGTTTTGTGGAATTTGCAGGACCATTGAAAGGTTACGACTATGTGGTCCTTATAAGACACCCGGGAAATTACTTTTCAGTTTACGGGCACCTTGAAGTGCCAGTGGTGAGAAAGGATGATTATGTGGAGAGAGGGCAGATAATCGGTGTGGTTGCAGATTACGGGCAGGATTCAACACTTTACTTTGAGATCAGAAAAGGTGAAAAGCCTGTAAATCCTGAAAAATTTATTCACTTTCAGATACACAGGTGAGAAGACCTCTCCCTGGAACTGAATAGTAGGGAGGATGGATGACAAACTGGAATTTCACAGCGGAAAGCGGCCTGCAACTCTCTGAATCGTGTGAACCCCCTTCTGAGAAGCTCAAAAACAATTTCTTTTCTCCCTCAGTTGCAACGATACTGAGTTTTTCTCCGTTTTTCTTTACTATTGCACCCCTCACCATGTAAAATTTACCATCTTTCTGCAGGAGAAAAATTCCATCATTTCTCACAATCCCGAAAATAGAATATCCGGGAGTTGACTTAACAAAAATTTTCCCTGCAAAACTTTTGTTTCCACCAAAATGATACACTCTCACCCACTTTACTCTGTATCTGATTCCATCAAGTTCAATCCAGCCACTAAACCTCCATCTCCACATGGGAAGATCAAGAGTCAGAGGACCTGCCCTGATGGACCTGAAGGGGGAAATAAATTTACGATCAGGTTTCGCTTGAAACTTTATTGCAGGTGATTTTGCTGAAAAATCAAGGCCATATCCGGTTATCCTTACTTCAATATCACCTCCAGAGTAATAAAATTTTTCAGGATCAAAAATGGGGGAAGAGGACCTGGTAGTTCTCTCAAATATCTTTCCACCAGGCGTCAGGATCTGAACTGTATTAACTGACTCTTTCTCATGATACACAATGTTAACAAGGAAAAAACAACCGCCTCTCGTCTCCCCCACGAAGCCCCAGGAATTGTAGGGGGCAGATGAAGAATAAAGCTCCTTCAGAAAAGATGACCAGTTTTCATACCCATCCAGCACAAGGGGAAGGAATAGCAGAAAGAGTACAACTTTTCTCATAGCTCCACGGAACTTCCAGCCTTAATTTCAATATAATCATTTCCCCATTCCTCCCTGAACCTCCCCAGAGTATAGTCACAGGAGTCGTGAGCTGAAATTCCTACCTTTTTTACACCTTTTTCTTTCAGGAATTGAATCAGATCTTCAACATCCTTTCTGGAAGGTGAATTCCACGGGGGTTTACCCGTGCCGAGAATTTTCTGCACCGGAAGACCAAACCTTGTCTCTCTGCTCTGGGTTACAGGAAGATGCACACCACCAATAACAGCATAAATTTTTACGGGAACCAGTTTTTCAAGATAATTGACCAGATTCTGAACCTTCTGATGTCCACATCCAACAATAACCACAAGACCCCTGCCCTTCAGATTTATAACCAGAGCCTGTTCCAGTGTTTTACCCATAAAATAGAGCATGGAGGGAAGGGGTTCTGTTACCAGGACACCCTTTGATATGATGGTGGGTGTTGAATTCACAACCACATCAGCAGTGGGATGGCTCATCTTTACAGGCACAAAGGCAATTTTTCCCGTTAAATCGAGATCCTTTCTGGAAAGAGAGAAAGTTCTTCTGATTTGATTTCTCATTCCTCCTATGTGATCAAGGTGCATGTGTGAAATTACAACTGCGTCAATTTCCTCAGGTAATTTTATATTCAGCAAACTGGCATTGTGCAACAGAGGTGAAGGTTCCTCATTACTGGCATTAAAACCTGTATCAAACAAGACCCTGTATCCATCAGCATTCACATGGTAGGAAACTCCGGGTTCCCCTTTAAATCTCTCATCAACAGGATAGTAATCCACAAGAAAAGTTATTTTGACACTCTCAACTTCTCCAAGAAAATCTGGATCAATCTTTATTTCAGGGATTTCATTGAGTCTTTCCCTGACCCACTTCTGGCCTCTCCTGTACCTTAAGTATAGAAGCATTTTCTCCTCCCTGAGGGGTTAAATAAATTATACCACAAACTGATTTTAAAACTACCGCTGTTCTTGATAAGCCACGCATAAATGATTAAAATCATAAGTGATGAGTGAAAAAAAGAACATATTTGTGGGTTGTTCAGGTTACTTTTACTGGAGCTGGAAAGGGAAATTTTATCCAGAAGATATGAAACCTTCCCAGTGGTTCAAATTCTATGCGAAGTACTTCAACACAGTGGAAATTAACTCCACCTTTTACAGATTTCCCACCAGAAACAGTCTCAGAAAATGGTACAGGGATTCACCTGAAAATTTTAAATTTGCCGTGAAAGTAAACAGAGAAATCACCCATCTTCACAGGTTGAAAAACATTAAAGATAGACTGAAGGAGTTTTACGATATAGTTGATGAAACTTTGAAGGAAAAAGTGGGGGTTTTTCTGTTTCAGATGCCACCATCCTTCAAGTACAGTGAAGAAAACCTTCACAGAATAGTCGAAAATCTTGACCCATCACGCAGGAATGTGGTTGAATTCAGACACAATTCATGGTGGAGAGAAGAAGTTTTTGAAGCTTTTGAAAAAAACAACATTACATTCTGCAGCATCAGTGCTCCTGATTTTGAGGATCAGCTCGTTCAGACATCTTCTCTTATCTACATCAGATTCCATGGAAAAAACGCCTGGTACAATCATCTCTATTCGAAAGAGGAATTAAAATGGTGGTGGAATCAGGTGAGAGAAAAAAATTTTCAGCAACTCTACATCTACTTCAACAACGATACCAATGCCTATGCCCCAAGAAATGCTCTTGAAATGATTGAAATCATAAATCAGTGAATTGACCAGTAGTAGACATCAAATCTGTTGTTTCCCCTTCTTCTGAGGACCGTATCAATTGTTACTGAAGAATCTGAGAAAAAGCCAGTTGATCTGACAGAAAAAGTATCACTGTAGAGTCTCACTCTTAGATTATACTTGCTGCTGAAGGTGATAATATCTCTGATCTCATCTTCAGTCAGACCCACATCAGCAAGGACATCTTTAAAATCAGCCATTGTTTCAAAAGGACCCTCCTCCCTTGCCTGAACTATTTCATCAGCCATTTCTTCATCAATATCGGGACTGAGATACATAAGGACTTTTGCAGGTGCTGTGTTGACATTGAGGAAGAAATTTTTCGTCTTTTCCTTTGGATAAACAGTCACATAGGGAGCAATTTTTTTCATGAGTTCAATTGTGGAATTCTTTATCATAAAAAGATCTGAAAAATGGGGTAACATACTGTTTCTCGCCTCATAGGGAGGGCTCAGTGTAAGATAATAGGCAGACTCCGCACCATCTGGAAGAGGATCATCGTTGTAATCAATCCAGTCAATCAAGGGGAAAACAAAGGATTCTGCAACATCAGGATCAACGCCAAGTTTTTCCAGATAAGATACGAATCTCCTTATCTCGGGGTCACGCAAACCTTTCTCCGACGCTTTCCCCCGATTAATAGCGTTCAGATTTATCTTTGATTCCTCATCCTCTATCTTCAGCGAAACCGCCCCAAAATCTCTCAAAGGAATGGGAGGTCGATCAGTTGCAAAGTAAGACCACACTTCATCAAAGCTCTGCTGATTGAGGGGATTCTCTTCCCACTTTGCAATGTAATCTAATCTTTTATGATTCTCCCTGTCCTGTTCAAGATCATAGGATAAAAGAAGTTTTGCCGCTTCTACCCCACTCCTCGCAAGGTAATAGGCCTTCATTCTATTCACAAAATTTTGTGTGGAAGAGATGTTTACTCTTGAAGTATAGGTGAGCTCAGTGATCAGGTATGTCATGGCAGCAATCAGCATAACCGTAATTAAAAGAGCCGCTCCTTTATCCTTCATTTCCTCTTCCCAGAGGGTTGAATCCCCTCCATCTGAAAAGGTATACTCACAACTTCTCTGAACATTACAGGTTCTTCTATTCCTTCTTCAGCGAGGTAAAG
>JALSQH010000190.1 GCA_026985515.1 bacterium | reverse complement strand
TCTTTGAAATTTCCATACCCAGATCTATACCAAGCTTACTTCTGTTGTTTGCTCCAATCATAAGTAGAAAACCCGGCATTCCATAGTGATCAACAATGACCCTGTAGTACATTCTTGTACCAAAATAGTATGTTCCTGAGGAGGGGTACGGAACATTCCCAAGTCCCAGGATAAGCTCCATGACAAGTTTCCTTGAAAAAGCAAAACCACCCTTGACATTCAGAGATAATGATGATGGTACCACAAGTTCAGGTTCAAGAGATACAAAGGCAGCTCCCTGATACAATCTCTGGTATGAACCGCCGACCTCTCCCCTCACCCCTGAAGGCAAAAGGAGGAAGAGAATAATTAAAATCAAAAAAATGGAGCCGGGGGTGGGATTTGAACCCACGACCTGCTGATTACGAATCAGCTGCTCTACCGCTGAGCTACCCCGGCGAAACATTTATTCCTTTTCCTTGCTACCCGATGCAAATGGGATAATCAGATGATATTTGTAACTTCCCTTATACCATGCTATTATCAGAAATTTCCTCTTTCTTTCCTTTTTGTACTTTTCAAGAATTCGCTTCAGATCCTTAATACTTTTGATCTTTTTTCCGTCAATACTGACAATTACTTCACCGGAAAAGAGATGAGCCTCAGACGCAGGTGTCCCTCTTTCAACATAAGTAACAAGAACCCCCTCTCTCTTCTTCAACTGGAGCCTTAACTGGGTCTCAACCGTAATATCCTCAACACTGAAACCATAATCAGAATCGTACTTGTCAGGTTCGACTTTCGGATGTTTTGACAGTTTTACAGTCAATGTGATGAATCTACCTTTCCGTTTCCGGGGATCAAATCTGTAAATCTTAACCTTAACCTTCGACCCGGGAGCATAATTTGTAATCAATCTTCTGAAGCTATTTATATCCTTACTTTCTTCAACATCAACATTGTGACCACCAAATTCACATATAACATCCCCCACTTTTATACCTGCCCTGTAAGCAGGAGAATTTTTTATAACTTCTGAAACAAGCACACCTGTTAACTGAGGCTTGCCAAAATATTCAGCCATATCTCTATTAAAAGCCTGAACCACCACCCCAAGCCATCCCCTTTCAATTCTACCCAGTTTTATAAAATCCCGCATCACCTTCAAGGCAGTATCAATGGGGATGGTGAAACCAATTCCTCTCCCCTCACCCATCGAATTTATACCTATCACCTCACCCTTAAAATTTACCAGGGGACCTCCACTGGAACCATAATCTATCATTGCATCTGTTTGAATGAACTCATTGATAAGATTGCCATATCTGATGTTTCTTCCCTTGGCACTGACAATCCCCAGAGAAACAGTACCATCAAGACCATAGGGATTCCCTATGGCAAGCACAAGGTCACCAACTTTTACATCTTTATAATGACCAAACTTTGGTATTTTGACTTTTTTATCAAGATCGATCTTGATCACCGCGATATCTGTTAACTCATCCCTTCCAATCAATTTTGCCTTATACTTCTTTTTGCCTTTATAAAGAGTGACATTGATAACAGTTGCATCCTCCACAACATGGTTGTTGGTGAGAATATAACCATCCTGGCTCACGATCAGTCCAGATCCACTTACCTTCCTTTTCCTTTCCCCAAGATACTTCTGAATCACCTCGATATGTACAACCAGTGGAACTATTTCATCGGCAATCTGGTAAATCCTGTCTTCGATTAACTCAATCACATTGTTTTTAAATATTCCTCCAGTTACATTACCACTAAAGGGAAAGAGATTAAAAGATAAGAAGAGCGAGAGAAGAAAAATTTTTCCAGAAGAAGTGAAACTTTTCAACATCCGATCCTCCAGCCAGGGCAATTATCAATACCATTACTATAATCATAAAGAAAAATATCGCAAATAATGGTAGGAGAACCGCTCCAGTTGCAGCAGCCACAGATAATTTGTGGGTATGATGCACTCCTGATATATATATCGCAATTCTGTAAAAGAAATCTGCAATGGCGCCAGCTACAGGAATTACCAGAAAAATGGATGGCGAACTTCCATATGAAATGATCTGGAGAGTTTTCCCAAAACCTCGCGTCTCCCCGAAGATGAAAATGGAAAAGTGAAGCACTGCAGCAGCGACAAAAAATTTCACAAGTATGAATCCCAGCTCAAATAAAAATAGTTCCACGCCGGGTTTCTTCATTCCAAAAACTGAAATCACTGGAATGATGCTTGAATTTACTCCAATAAGGGAGAAGAGAAGGTAGTAAAGAAATAGATTTACAAAATTTGGAGATGGCAGATTTTTGAAAAATGAATCAGTCCTGAACATAACTGATGTCCAGGTATCCCAGAGTGAAGTGAAAAAACCATATTCTCTCCACCGGTCCCAGTAAGCAATTTCATCATATTCTTTTTCTTTTGTTAGCGACTCTGGTAAGACTTCTGATGAGGAATAAATTTTATCATTCTCACCGGTGTGTGAGGAATCTGGGATCTCTTCAACAACATAATCCAGGGCTTCACCGGAGCTGATATCGCGCAAATCATCACCCGGGGGTCTGAGAAAGGAATCCATCTCTTCATTAATTTCATTTTTCAGTTCCGGCAGCTCTACATCCCTTTCCTCTTCACACAATTCCACTCTGCATCCCCATTTCTGTAGCCACTCAATCAGCCTGTCTACTATTTTATGAGGTACAAGGAGATTTCTCGGAAGTGTTTTGAAATACTCCTCCCAGTACTCGGGACTTCTGTCCGGATAAAGCTGCTCTGCAAGTGCAACTACACGGAGAAAAACTTCCCCTTCGGGAATGCTCAGAAACGTGATACAGCTCTTGGTATCGGATATATTATACCCCAGCCTTTTCCGTCTCCTTCTTGCTTTCTCTGCTCAGCTTTATTGCACACAGTTCTCCACACATGGTGCATGTCTCAGGATCATGAACAGGGATACTCTGACGGTACTCCCTCGCCTTTTCAGGATCAATGGCGATTCTGATCTGGTCACCCCATTTGAGATGCTTTCTGTAATAAGCCATCTCTTCATTCCACTTCCATATCTTTGGATGTCTTCTGGCAGTATCAGCCGCTAGTGCCGCAATTCTGGTGGCAATCAAACCTTCTTTCACATCTTCAACTGAGGGCAACCTCAGGTGCTCTGCTGGAGTAACATAGCAGAGAAAATCTGCCCCTGCAAGAGCAGCAACAGCTCCTCCTATTGCTCCGGTGATATGATCATATCCAGGTGCAACATCAAGAACAACTGGACCAAGGACATAGAAGGGTGCTCCGTGGCAGAGACTCTTCTCAAGAAGGATGTTCGCCTCAATCTGATCAAGGGGGATATGACCGGGACCTTCAATAATAACCTGAACCCCCGCATCCCACGCTTTTTCAGTTAACTCACCAAGCAGTATCAATTCCTGAAACTGTGGACCATCAGAGGCATCAACTATTGCACCTGGCCTCAGGCCATCTCCGAGACTGAGAGTAACATCATATTCTCTGGCAATTTCTAAGAGCTTATCAAAATGCTCATAGAGAGGATTTTCCTTTTTATTGTACCTCATCCAGCTGAGGATTATTGAGCCACCCCTGCTAACCACATCCATAAATCTTCTGGTATGCTTTAATCTTTCAGCTACAACCTGTGTAACACCCACATGAACAGTCATATAATCCACACCATCTTCTGCGTGCTTCTGTATCGCTCCAAGGAAATCATCAACACTCATATCCTGAATTCTGCCACCTCTATTTTCCACTTCAATGGCTGCCTGATAAACGGGGACAGTTCCCAGAGGCAAAGGGATTTCCTCAATTAACTTTTTTCTGAAACCATCAATGTCACCTGCAATAGAAAGATCCATAATGGTATCGGCACCATTGTTGAGAGCAACCCTTGCTTTACACATCTCCTCCTCATAATCAATATGATCAGGAGAGGTGCCCAGATTTACATTTACTTTTACTCTCAGCCCTTTTCCAATTGGTACAATTTTAATATTCTTCCTTAACCTGTTTTTTGTTATAACAATTGTACCATTCGCAATTCCTTCCCTGATATACTCGGGAGATACCCCTTCCTCCTCAGCCGCCTTTTTCATCTCTTCAGTTATTTCGCCTTTCCTTGCTCTTTCCTTTAAAGTCACTTTCATTCCTCCTTAACTTTGTAAAACTATTTTATCTTAGATTACTAATTTTGTCAAAAATTGCCTCTTTCTTTGACATAAACCCGCAGAGAGGTATAATCTGAGTTGATGAAAATGCAAATTGTTGCACTTATAATTACTGCCGTCATATTCCTTTCTCCCCTTTCAGCTGATCAAAATAGAGAGGGAGCAAATGGATGCACTATCATTCAACACTTTATCAGTGAAATTTCGGGGAAAGATTTCCTGCATTACGAACTTAAGAAAAAACTTTTACCATTTTTCAGGGGTACCTCAAAAGAGAAGGAAAACAATTATTATACTTTCATCGTAAGAATGGCTTGGAAGTGGAGAAAATTGAATATATCTTCTTCCATTGTAAAGAGAATCAAACTCCTTGCATGTAAAAAAAGACCGGACGGGAACTTTGAGGGAATTGTCGAAGTTTATTTTCACCATTTTCTTTTCTTCACAAAATCATTTCAAATAAAATTAATCGCCGTTAATAGTGACGAGGGCTGGAAAATAACCCTTCCTTCATTTTCTGACGAACCTCTCAAATAGTCCCACTTCTATTGACACCCATGTCAACTTATACTATTATTTTTCAACAAAAAGGAGGAGAAGCAGGAGATGATTAAGAAATGGATTTTTATTTTAATTGTTCTTTTCCTGTCAGGTTCCATTACCTACCCATGGGAGATAAGAAGGGAAACTATAAAGACAACGGACGGAGTTACACTTGTTGCTCGAAGATACTACAATCCGGGAGGGGTACCCGTTATCCTTCAACACGGCTTTGCAGTAAACCTGAACAGCTAGGATTATCCTCAAAAGAGCTTCGCAAAATACCTTGCAGACAGGGGTTACGATGTATGGATAACCAATCTCAGAGGGCATGGTGAAGGAGAGTATCAGAGCGGTCCAGACAGGGGACCAGGAAATTGGGACATAGATACCTTTGTTGCCTATGATGTTCCTGCCATTATCCATACCGTGACTGAACGAACCGGGGAAAAACCCTTCTGGATTGGACATTCAATGGGTGGAACAATTATGTACATCTATCTGGAGGGCGTCTATGGAGTACCTGTAACAATTAATGGAAAAAATACTTAAAAATGTTTACCTCCGAAAAACTATCAGAGGAGAGGAATAGAGAATTGAAGGGTTTTATTGCCGTTGCCAGTCCGGCTGGTCTCAGTTTCCCTGTTAATTTAAAGGGAAAGGGGCTAAAGTCTCTCCTCAGGCACAACTATTATGATTATGATTTACTCCTGCAAATGGCTGCGGATTACCCATGGGAAAAGATTGAAAAATCATCATATATTCTTACACACAATGAAACCTTACTTGATAAGCTCCATCTTACTCCTCCCCTATGGGCCAATAATTTCACTGCTTCGCTTCTCCTTGATTTACTTACACCTGTAATTTTTAAATATCTTGGAGAAAAATTTCCAGCTCATCTTGACGCTTTCACCCGCTTCATAAAGAGAAAAATGGGAATTGAACCCCTAAATTTTGTCCTTAACATGATCTGGAACACAAAAAATACTTTTCTTAAAGGAATTTACTACATCATTGAAAAGGGTCTTGACAATTTTTCACCTCGAGTTTTACAGCAGTGGCACAGCTGGCTCAGAAATGGGACATTCATGGAACAATGTGATTATCCCGGATGCAAACCCGTTGATTACTTAAAAAATCTGAATCGAATCAATCTGCCGCTTCTGCTGATTTCTGGAGGGTCAGATAAGCTGGTAAACAGGGAAAACATTTATAATCGGGTATACAGGGTTATCTCCTCAAAAGATAAAACATATAAGTGTTTTCAAGATTATGGTCATGTGGATCTTTTAATGGGTAACCATGCAGAAGAGGTTTTTGACTATGTTGACAGATGGTTGAGATCACATAAATCCTTGATTGGTTCAGCAAGATGAAGTATAATTGAGCTGTACAACTGTTCAAAAAAGGAGGATAGAAAATGAAGCGAGGAATTCTCGTGGCTGTTTTTCTTTTGTTAACGGGAGGACTTCTATGGGGCTTAACGGGGGAGGAAATTATACATAAAGTTGATAATCAGCCCAAACCCAAAACAACCATAGCAAAAATGAAAATGATTCTTGTCAGCAAATCGGGGAGCAAAAGGGTAAGGGAAGTTGTAACTTACATTAAAGAAGACAAAAATATGACAAAAACCCTTATGAAATTTCTCTCCCCTGCGGACATAAGAAACACTGGATTTTTGATCTGGGACTACAAGAACTCCGATAAGGAAAGTGACCAGTTTCTCTATCTGCCGGCTTTGAAGAAAACAAGAAGGATCTCTTCCAGCCAGAAGAATCAGAGCTTTCTGGGAACAGATTTTTCATACCAGGATATGGAGGGCGTGAAAGTAAACAAAGCAACCCACAAACTTCTGAGAGAAGAAAAGTGTGGAAATTATGAATGTTATGTTGTTGAATCTATTCCTAAACCAGGTACAGATTACCAGTACAGCAAGGTGGTTGAATGGATAAGAAAAGACATTTTTGTTCCTGTAAAGGCTGAAATGTACGATAAGAAAGGAAAAAAAATAAAGAGGCTTACCGTTAATAAACTTGAAAAAATAAAAAACTACTGGATCATGAAGGAAAGCGTTATGGAAAACCTCAAAACGCATCACAAAACTATCCTGACCATCGAGAAAATTGTTGTGGACAAGAAAATACCAGATGCCTACTTCACACAGAGGTACCTTGAAAAAGAAATTTAAGATTTTCCTGTCTGTTTTCCTTTTAACTCTTTTCCCTCTCCTTCTGTGTGCGGAAGAAGGGGAATTTGGGCTTGACATTTTCGGTGGCGAAACAGCAGGAGTGAAATTTGAAGGAAAAATATTCTCCAAACTGAATTCCGACCTTCACCAGGATTCAAAGTATGAATTCACAGAAGAGTGGATCACCGGTATCTACCTCTCATTTTCAGGCGATATAAAAAGCAATTTTTCCTTCTTCTCCTCATTCCTGGACAAATACTACTACTTTCATTCATCCTACAACGATTACTTTAACAACAGATTTCAACCCTTTGAATTTTACGTCAAGAAAAGCAGCGACAAATGGGATATAACTGCCGGTAATCAGATAGTTTCCTGGGGGGTTTCTGATGTGAGTCCCATTGATGTGGTAAATCCCCAGGAAATGGATGAATTCATCTTTTCTGAAGAAGATTTTGCGAAACTACCTGTTCTGATGCTCCGGGGAGATTACTATGTAAATGATCAAACAACCATTGAGGGTATATATGTACCATTCTATAAGCCTTCACACTTTGTTCTTATTAACTCCGACTGGTCAATTCTACCGAGGGAAATGTATTACAGAACAGTGGAGGAATACAGGAAGGAATATGGAGTTAATATTGAGGAAAGTGGTACCACTTCATATGTAACAGATTACCCGAAAAATTCTCCCTTCAATGGAGAAATAGGTTTTCTTTTAAAAAGTTACCGCGAAGGCTATGATTACCAGGTAGCGATCCACTATGGATGGGAAAAAATGCCTTTTCCTGAATTCAATCCTGATCTTGTTGAATATTTAAAATCAACTGATAAACCAATGGATGCTCTCAATAACCTTTCCCCCCTTGAACAGATTTCCTTTCTTCCAATGATGAAATTTAAGCCTCACAGGATATTCACCTTTGGAGGCGGAATAAGCACGACTTTTAAAAGCGTGGGAATAAGAAGTGAAGGTGCATTGCATACCAATTCCTCAATTTACAATGTCCATCTTGAGCTTTTGCATGTTCCTTCCTTAACATGGAACATAGGTGCAGATTATAATTTTCCCCACAACCTTTATGGAAACATACTGATTACATGGGTACATTTCTTCACAAATGCAAAAACATACCTCTTTAAAAGAGATAATATTTTTACAATATCCCTCCTGCGAGGATCCTATTTTCATGATACTCTAACCCTGGAAGGAAGATTTATATTTGCGCTGACGCAGTATCAGATGATACTCTCTCTGAAAGCCACCTACCAGTACTCCGATTTCATATCATTTTTTGGTTCCCTGAATATAATTGATGCTGAAAAAGATTCTCTGCTGTATCAGTTCAGAAAAAACGATTTTCTCACAACAGGTATCAGATACTCTTTTTAGTTCCTCTTATGAGCAAAAATATTTCTTATCTTCTCCCAGAACTTTTCCCTCTGAGGGTATTTCTGTCTGGTTTCTCTCTCAAATTCTCTTAGAAGCTCCTTCTGTTTCGCATCCAGTTTCCTGGGTACCTCTATGTAGACTTCAATATGGAGGTCTCCTTTCCTTCCAGTTCTGGGATTTACCACACCTTTTCCTTTAAGAGTAAAAACGGTGCCTGGCTGAGTCCCGGGGGGGATTTTTACTCTTTCAACCCCATAAGGGGTGGGAACTTCAATCTCGTCACCGAGAGCCGCCTGAGGGAAACTGATAGGAACCCTGCAGATCAAGTCATCACCTTCTCTCTTAAAAAAT
>JALSQH010000189.1 GCA_026985515.1 bacterium | reverse complement strand
AACTTTTTCAAGAGTTTTAACCGGGGTTGGATAGATATGTTTCATCTTGTATTGTGGGAAAAATCTGAGAAAATGAAGGGGTACATCAGTTGAGATGTTTGTTGCAATCCAGTCTGTTAACCTTTTTATGGAAGCATCGTCATCATTAAGGGTGGGTATTACTAAGTTGCTGAGCTCAAGATGTATACCAGTTTGCCACATTGTTTTTACCGCTTCAAGAACAGGTTCGAGGTAACCATCACAAATTTTTCTGTAGAATGATTCACTCATGGCCTTGATATCCACTGTGGCCGCATCAATATATTTTAATAATTCCTTTAATGGCTCCTGATTTATGAGAGCAGCGGTCACAAGGACATTTTTTATTCCCTTTTCCCTTGATAATTTTGATGTATCATAAACATATTCGTAAAAAATCACTGGTTCATTGTATGTATAGGCAATGGAAGGAATTCTGTATCTGGTTACAGCATCTACAATCATTTCCGGAGACAGATCAATGCTGTTTATATCTTCCGGGTTGCTCTGGGAAAGTTCCCAGTTCTGGCAATTTAAACAGTGCATATTGCAACCGGCAGTGGCAATGGAAAATATTCTGGTGGCGGGATAGAAGTGAAAAAGGGGTTTTTTCTCAATGGGATCAACATGGTATGTTGCAGCTTTCCCGTAAACGAGGGTTACAAGTTTCCCGTTAATGTTTGCTCTGACCCTGCAATTACCTCTTTCACCTGGACGTAAAATGCACTTTTTTGGACATAACTGGCACTGGACAGTTTTACTCATTCTCCTCCGTTACCTCCTTCCAGAACATAGCCTCTCTGTCTGAAAGAATTCCTCTTTTAATGAGCTTGAGGAGGTATAATTCTCTCACGGATTCATCCTGATTGGTTGAAATTTTCACATTTTCGGTTGATGATGAGAGCTGGAGAGTCCAGTTTTTATATCCCACCACTCCCATCAGCAAAATGGAGATGATAAGAGCAAAAGTAAAGAGAAGGTTTCTCAAATTTTCTGAAAGGTGCCAGCTCTTATTCGTACCTGTAAAACCCCCTTCCACTCTTTTTTCCTAAAAAACCAGCTGCTACCATCTTTTTCAGCAGTGGACAGGGTCTGTATCTGGGATCTTTGAAACTCTCATACAGAAACTCCATTATATTTAGACACACATCCAGGCCGATCAGATCAGCGAGTTCAAGGGGACCCATTGGGTGGTTCATTCCTAATTTCATAGCCGTGTCAATTCCCTCTGCCGTGGCAACATTCTCCCACAATCCGCATATTGCTTCATTTATCATGACCATCAGGAATCTTGATGTGGCAAATCCAGGTGAATCATTTACCACCACAGGTTCTTTTCCAAGGAATTTTGAAATTTCCACAATTCTCTCAATAACTTCATCGGAAGTTCTCA
This sequence comes from bacterium, assembly GCA_026985515.1. GTDB lineage: Bacteria > JALSQH01 > JALSQH01 > JALSQH01 > JALSQH01 > JALSQH01. Next base: position 602 of record JALSQH010000189.1, on the reverse strand, counting down.
TTCCCTTTATAACTTCAATTAGCTTTATTACGGGTGCAGGATTGAAAAAATGCATACCGGCTACCCTTTCAGGTTTTGATGTTGCTGAAGCAATTTCAGTTATTGGTAAAGAAGAGGTGTTGGATGCAAGAATAACTTCTTCAGGGTAAGTGGTATCCAGTGTGGCGAAGATTTCCTTTTTTACCACCATTTTCTCAATCGCTGCTTCAACAACCAGTTCCACTTCTTTTTTTTCCTTTATATCTGGAAGAAATTCAATTAGAGAGAGGGCTTTTTTCATTTCTTCTTCAGTCATTTTACCCTTTGAAACCTGGCGGGAAAGATTTTTTTCAATAGTTTTCAGGGATCTCTCTACAATATCCATACTTATATCGTTCAGAAAGACCCTGATTCCATGTGAGGCAAACACCTGAGCAATTCCTGTTCCCATTGTCCCTGCACCAATTACAATTACACCTTTTATCATTTTTGCCTCCTATTTTCTGAATTTGTTGAAGTCTGGTTTTCTCTTTTCCAGAAATGCAGTCATTCCTTCCTTCAATTCCTCAGAATCGTAAAGGGAAGAAAGCATGTCAATTCCTTCCTCAAAGAGGTGGATTGTC
>JALSQH010000188.1 GCA_026985515.1 bacterium | reverse complement strand
CGGAGTAATGCCGGACATGGTAAATATGGGTGATGCACATGAATAGGTGGGGAGAGAAGAGGTCTTTTTAATGAAGGAGCCTACCTCGATGAACCAGTCATCTCTGAGTACTGGTTCTTCCCCAATTTTTTTTAGATTTTTCAGGGTTTTCTTATAGGGAAAAAGGGCGGCAATGTAGATTTCACCAATATAATTTTTTAATTTCTCATAAAGGAATGCAAAGTTTTCCATGTGCCAGTCAGGAGTCAATCTGCCAGTGAAAAAAATGGGATCATATCTCCAGATAATTCTTTCCCTCCCAATCTTTTCTGAGAGCAATGCAATGTTTTCAAGTACTTTTTCAGCAGGTGGGTTGAAGGGTTCAAATACCCGTGGATAGTTGGTGAGGGTGTAATGAATGTAAAATTCGTAATTTTCGGTGAAAAATGGAAGGTATCTTTCAAAAGGTCGAAAATATCTTGTCCAGAACACTATTCCCAGAACATCTTCAGGCAGGAGAGAAATGATAGATACCTGAGAAGGGTTAAAAGGGTTTTTTACAACAACAGTGCCCTCTCTGAACCTTCGGTATGTCCACTCCGGGTAAAAAGCCGGGAGATCCGTTCTTCTACTTGCTGAAATGATTTGTGCCATTTCAAAAAATTATTATGAAATTATGTAAAATTGTTTGCAAATTTTAAAAAATTGGGCAATAATATACAAAAACGAGGAGGCAAAGACTGATTTTTGCAAAAATTCTTGGAATATTGCTGGAAGTGATTTTTGAACTCACTCACATGATCCTTGTTCTTTACAGCTGGATTCTTGTTATTGCAGTTTTTATTTCCTGGGTGAATGCTGATCCATACAACACTATAGTGAGGTTTATCAGAAACATAACAGAACCGGTACTTGCTCCCATAAGGAGGAAATTGTTAAGACTCACATATAAAACTGGACTTGATTTTTCTCCTCTGGTGGCACTTATCGTAATTATTTTCATTGACAGAGTAATTGTGAGGGTATTATTACCCATTGCAATAAGGCTGGAACACGGGGGGTGATAACATGAAAATAACACCACTGGAAATCAAGAAACAGGAATTCAAAACTTCCCTTGCAGGGTATGACAAAAATGAGGTTAGAGCCTTTCTTGATCTTGTGAGGGCAGAGGTGGAATCACTTATCAGGGAGAATTCCATTCTGAAGGATGAGCTCAAGGAGGCCATGAGGAGACTGGAGGAGTACAGAGAGAGGGAGAAGATTCTTCAGGAGACTCTTATTTCTGCAAGGGAAATGAAGGATTCTCTGATTGAGAAGGCAAAAAAGGAAGCGGAGGTTATAATTGCAGAGGCTGAATTGAAAGCCCGGAGCATAATAGATGAAGCTCACAGAAAAGTATCAGAAATTGCATCTGAAATCAATGAGTTGAAGAGGCAGAGAAGAGAGTTTTTAACAAAGTTCAAACAGCTTTTGGAGTATTACAGTCTGATTCTTTACGAAAAAGAGGAAGAGGAAGAGAAGGATAACATCACTTATCTGGGTGGTTCTTCCGATAAGTCCTGAGGTTTCTATCAATGGCTATTTTGAAAGTTAAAGTGGTTCCAGGATCTTCGTCGAATAAAATCTCTGGATGGGAAAATGGGTATCTCAAAGTGAAGATTGCAGCACCACCGGAAAAGGGGAAAGCCAATGATGAACTGATAAAATTTTTTTCCCGCCTTTTTGGAGTAAGGAAAAATCAGATAAAGATAAAATCTGGTCACACCTCAAGATTAAAACTTATTGAAATTGAAGGTGTCAAAGAAAATATGGTTGATGAAATTTTGAATAATCGTTAAAGATCAGGAGGACTGCTGATGAAAAAAAGATGGATTGTTCTGATTCTGGTTTATCTTGCAATTGCGGGTTTTGTTCTGGTCGGGAAAGGTAATTTAAGAAATCTTGCAGGTGATAACAGGTTTGGAAAGGGCAATAAAGAGGTTTTACAGTATCTGGACCTTTTTTCGGAGGTTCTGGAAAAGATTAATGAATATTATGTGGATAAACCTGATCCCAAAAAATTATTTGAGGCTGCCCTCAAAGGGATGGTGAGTTCCCTTGA
>JALSQH010000187.1 GCA_026985515.1 bacterium | reverse complement strand
TCAGTTTCGCCACTGAAGGAGAGAATTATAACTGCGTCATTTCTATCAATTACTCCCAGGTCTCCATGGGCAGCCTCTCCTATGTGCAGAAAAATGGCTGGTGAACCCACACTGCTCAGGGTTGATGCAATTTTCTTTCCCACAAGGCCTGATTTTCCGATTCCCGTAACTATGATTTTGCCTTTAATGTTCAGGAGAATTTCCACTGCCCTTGCAAATTCATCCCCCAGTGAATTCATCTCAAGCTTCAGAGAGTCTATCTCTGTCTTAAAAACCTCTTTTGCTGTTTCAATTATCTCTTCTCTGGTCATGCAGGAATCTCGCCAGTTCTGTAAGGGTTACAATTATTCTTTCAACGTCTTTCAGGTAGATGGAATTGGGTCCGTCACTGAGTGCCTTCTCTGGATCAGGATGCACCTCCATGAAAATTCCATCTGCACCCACTGCAACAGCTGCTCTTGCAAGGGGGAAGGCAAAATCTCTCCGGCCCGAAGATTTACCTTCACCGCCTCCAGGTAACTGGACGCTGTGAGTTGCGTCAAACACCACAGGTATACCCATCTGCTTCATTATCAGAATTGATCTGAAGTCAACAACAAGATTCCGGTAGCCAAAGGTGGTTCCTCTTTCAGTAACCATTACTTTTCTGTTCCCCGTGGAGTAAACCTTCTCAACCTGATATCTCATATCCTCTGGAGCCATGAATTGTCCCTTTTTGACATTTACAATTCTTCCACTTTTCCCCGCCTCAATCAGAAGATCAGTCTGCCTGCAAAGAAAGGCGGGAATCTGCACCACATCCACAACTTCAGCCACCTCCTGGACCTGCCATGTTTCATGAACATCCGTCAGAATCGGTAGGCCATAGGTTTCTTTTACTTTCCGGAGGATCTGCAAACCCCTTTTTAATCCCGGTCCTCTGTATGAATTTATGGAAGTCCTGTTGGCCTTGTCAAAGCTTGATTTGTAAATAACAGGGACACTGTACTTTTCCGAGATTCTTCTCAATTCCTCAGCAACAACCATATTGATTTTTTCAGATTCAATCACACATGGTCCCATTATGAAGAAGATATCTTTTGTATATTTTTCAGGAAAAAGGTCATAGATAAATTCCCTCATTTTCCTTCACGACTCCGCTTCTTTTTGTTTTTGAGAGAGGCGCCTATAAAGTTAACAAAGATGGGATGTGGATCAAAGGGACGCGATTTAAACTCAGGATGAAACTGGCATCCAAGGAACCAGGGATGAATACTTTCCGGCAATTCTACTATTTCAACGAGGTCTCTCTCCGGGTTTATACCGCTGAATATCATCCCATATTTTTCATAGATCTCCCTGAAATCGTTGTTAAACTCATACCTGTGTCTGTGTCTTTCAAAAATCTCCTCTTTTCTGTAAGCCTTGAAGGCAAGGGTGTCAGGTTTTACCTTGCATCTGTAGGCTCCGAGCCTCATTGTTCCACCAAGTTTGTCAATGTTTTTCTGCTCCGGAATGTAATCTATTACGGGATAGGGAGTGTCCGGGTTGAATTCAGTTGAATTTGCGTTTTCAAGTCCACATACATTTCTTCCAAATTCCACAACTGCCATCTGCATCCCAAGACATATGCCGAAAAAGGGGATTTTATTCTCTCTGGCGTAACGGACAGCTTCAATCTTCCCTTCAATGCCCCTGTTGCCAAATCCACCGGGTACAAGAATTCCATCTGCTTCTCTGAGAAGTTCATCAGCCCCCTTTTCCTCAATATCTTCAGAATCAACAAAGAGTAGATCCACTTTTACCCTGTTGGCAATACCACCATGTATGAGAGCTTCAATCAGGCTTTTGTAAGAATCTCTGAGATGAACATACTTGCCCACTATTGCAATTTTTACACTCTCTTTTGTCTTTTTCAGAGTATCAACGATTTTTTCCCACTTTTCTAAATGTGGTTCACCGGTCCAGATTTTCAATTTTTCTAAAATTTTTGCATCAACTCCCTCTTTGTAAAAGTTGAGGGGTACCTCATATACAAAATCAACATCTTTTGCAGTGAAAACTGCGTCCACCTCAACATTTGTGAAGAGGGAAATTTTCTCTCTTGTTTTTTTATCCAGCTCTCTGTCTGTTCTGCAGAGTATGATATCTGGCTGTATTCCGATTGCTCTTAGTTCCTTTACGGAATGCTGGGTGGGTTTTGTTTTGACTTCCCCGGCACTTTTTATGTATGGAACGAGGGTTATGTGGACGTAGATCACATTATCAGGGCCAAGATCATACCTCAACTGCCTTATTGCTTCTAAGAAGGGCAGGCTTTCTATATCACCCACAGTACCACCAATTTCAACTATTCCGATGTCTGCACCGCTTTTTTCAATGGCAGAGGTGATGCTGTGTTTTATTTCGTCAGTGATGTGGGGAATAACCTGCACCGTTGTACCAAGGTATTCTCCCTTTCTCTCCTTCTGTATGACGCTGTAATATATCTGTCCGGCGGTAAAGTTATTATCCCTCGTCATACGGACAGAGAGAAATCTCTCATAATGACCCATGTCAAGATCAGTTTCCGCACCATCATCTGTAACAAAAACCTCACCATGCTGAAATGGATTCATTGTCCCGGGATCTACATTGATGTAAGGGTCCAGTTTAATTATGGTAACCTTGAGACCCCTGCTTTCCAGCAGAGCTCCTATGCTTGCAGATGCTATACCTTTGCCGAGGGAGCTGATTACTCCACCAGTTACAAGGATATATTTTTTGGGTTTCATTGCTTCTCCTTTGTTTTTTTAATACTATCCTTTTTATGCTTTCTTTTCAATACTTCCTCCACCTTTGTAAGATCCTCTGGAGTATCAACTCCAACTCCATCATATTCAACAACTCTTACTCCTATGCACATCTCATTTTCCAGTGCCCTCAACTGTTCAAGTTTCTCGGCTCTCTCAAGGGGGGAGGGAGGTAGATTGACAAATTTCATCAATGTTTCCCATCTGTATGAGTAGACACCAATGTGAATCAGATACTCTCCCTTTTCCTCCCTGTAAAACGGGATGGGGGATCTGGAAAAGTAAAGGGCTCTTCCCTTCCTGTCCACAACCACCTTTACAAGGTTGGGATCCGAGGGGTCCTCCCCGACTCTCATCTTCCTCGCCAGTGTGAAAATTTGGCAATTACTTTTCTCGTGATTTTCAAAGAGGAGTGAGAGCAGAGAGGAGGTTAACATAGGTTCATCTCCCTGCAGGTTGATCACATATTCCGCAGGCTGGAGTTTCTTGAGGGCATGGGCAATTCTATCTGTGCCTGATGGGAGTTCAGGTGGTGTCATGATAATTTTTACCTTAAGATCCGACACTGCTTCTGCTATTCTCTGGTCATCTGTGGCAATAACCACCTCTGCTTCAGGGGTAAGCAGGGCATTTTCTGCAACGATTCTTATTAGTGGCTTACCATCTATTCTTTTTAGAAGTTTACCGGGAAACCTCTTTGAACCGTACCTGGCAGGGATTGCTATATATTTTTTCATCTGACAGAACTATTTTATGGGAAAAGGGATGGAGAAGTCAACCCGGTTTCTTCGGGTAACCCCGCCATAATGTTGAAATTCTGAATGGCCTGCCCACTTGCACCTTTAACCAGATTGTCAATTGCGACAAATACTTTCAGAATGGAACCATCTATTGCCCAGCCAATGTCAATAAAATTGCTCCCCCTCACATCTTTCACGTGTGGGGCTCTGTTGCCGAGCAATCTTACAAATTTTTCGTTACCGTAGTATTTCTGGAAAATTTCCTCAATCTCTTTGAGCGTAACATCTTTCTTTGTTTTTGCATAGATGGATGAGAGAATACCTCTGTCAATGGGCAGGAGATGAGGGGTAAAAATAAGCTTGATCCCAAGTTGCTCTTCCATTTCAGCAAGATGTCTGTGCCCGTTGATTTTATATGGATTGAAATTTTCATTCACTTCAGGAAAATGGAGATTGGGTGAGGGGAATCTTCCTGCTCCAGTAACTCCAGATTTTGAATCAACAATAACCGGCTCCTCCACAATTCCTTCTTTTACAAGGGGGTATGTCCCGAGAATCACAGAGGTGGGGTAACATCCCGGATTCGCCACCAGTTTTGCATTTTTGATGTTTTCTCTGTTTATCTCTGGAAGACCATAAACAGATTCTTTTATCAGGTCAGTATCCTGATGGTCTCCATACCATTTTCTGTATTTTTCAATATCCTTCAGCCTGAAATCAGCTCCAAGGTCAATTACTTTCCCATATTCAAGGAATTTCCTTGCATGGAGCATACTCACACCGTGCGGGAGAGCCAGGAAGTAAAAATCTGCCTCATCTTTTACTTCACTTATTGATTTGAATCTGAGATCGTAGCAACCATTTAAGAATGGAAATACCTCAGAGACACTCTTACCCTTGTATTGCCTTGAAGTTACCGAGACAACCTCTACATCTGGATGAAAACAGAAAAGGCGGAGAAGTTCTCCGCCTGTGTATCCACTGGCTCCAATAATTGCAATTAGATATTTCCCCACCTGTCAATATTACCTCTTGGAGAATTGATGGCTTCTTCTTGCCTTGTGGCGACCATACTTTTTTCTTTCCACCATTCTGGCGTCCCGGGTAAGCAAACCAGCCTTTTTGAGGGTGGGTCTCAGAGACTCGTCGTAAACGACGAGTGCTCTTGCTATGCCGTGTCTTATGGCTTCTGCCTGTGCAGATTTGCCACCACCTCTGACGTTAACATATATGTCAAATTTGTTCTGGGTGTTGGTGAGAGTCAGGGGCTGTCGTATTTTTATCAGTGAGGTTATTCTGTCAAAATACTCTTCAGGTGGCATATTCTTATTTATTACTATTTTCCCGGTACCGGGTTTTAGCCATACTCTTGCAACAGCTGTTTTTCTTTTACCAACAGCGTGCCATCTTTCTTCGCTCATTTTCCCTCCTTATTACACATCAATTTCAAGGGGTTCAGGTTTTTGAGCCTGATGCGGATGTTCAGGTCCAGGGTAAATTTTCAGCTTTTTAAGTTGTTTCCTTGCCAGCCTATTCTTGGGCATCATTCCCTTAACAGCGTGATAAAGAATGTATTCAGGGTGTCTCTCCAGCATCTGCTTTGCAGTGAATTCCTTGAGTCCTCCGGGGTATCCACTGTATCTGTAATATTTTTTCTGAAGAAGTTTCTTCCCTGTAAGTTTTACTTCCGCAGCGTTAATCACCACCACAAAATCTCCCACATCAGCGTGGGGAGTAAATTCAGGTTTATGTTTCCCTCTCAGTATCTTCGCAATCTGACTGGCAAGTCTTCCCAGAGTTTTCCCTTTTGCATCAATCAGATACCACTTTCTCTCAACTTCTCTTGTTTTGAAACTGTAAGTTCGCATAAACCACCCTTCCTTTAGTTTGTTGTTAAATTATATGAATGAGAGCAGTATTGTCAAGGAGGCTGGATTTTTTGATTTTTAACATATTATTCATATAATTTAAGAGGTTTCAAGGCGGGTTAAAATGGAAAGATTTACTGCTGAAGTTGCTGATCTTGATAAAAACCTCATCGCTGTCCTGGGATCAGATAATCATCTGATTCAGGAGGTAAGCAGGTATATTGTGGAGTCGGGAGGAAAGAGAGTCAGGCCTCTCATTACTCTTCTTGTGGGTAAGTCGCTTGGAGCGAAGAGAGAAGATTTTCTGGATTTTGCCACATCCGTGGAACTGATCCATACTGCAAGTCTCATGCATGATGATGTGGTTGATTTTGGAGAAACAAGAAGGGGAAAGAAAACTGTGTTTTATCTGTGGGGAGCCAATGTATCTGTTTTAATGGGAGATTTCATTGTATCCAGGGCATACAATCTCATTGCAATGAGAAATAGACTTGACCTGCTGCGTGAATTTGTTTTTTCAGTTGAAATGATGGCAGAGGGTGAATTGATCCAGCTTTCCCACAGGGGAAATGTCAATATGAGGGTTAACCAGTATTATCAGATCATAGATAGAAAAACTGGAGCCCTCTTCAGACTTGCTTTCATAATTGTGCCTCTCTACCTTCAGAAAGATGAGCTTGTTGCCTATCTCTCAGATGCAGGTATTGCCATAGGGAGAGCTTTTCAGATTATAGATGACATCATAGATTACACCACACCGGGTGAAATTCTTGGTAAGGACAGATTCAAAGATTTTTATGAAAAGAAGCCCACTCTACCACTAATACTCTATTTTCAGAGAGGTAAATCGGAGAGGGTTAAAGAATTATGGAGTGGAGAAGGAATAGATGGGGAGGAGGTGGCGAAGCTTGTGGAAGATATGGAAAGAGAGGGGGTATTTGATCAGGCGAGGCAGATAGCAAGGCAGCAGACCCTGACCGCTCTTGATAAGATTACTTTCCTTCCAGATGGAGAGGGAAAAGAGCAGCTGAAGGCACTCCTTGAAGTATTAACAGGGAGAATTTCATGAGGGAAAATTTCTTTTTCTGGCCCATTTTGCCAGAGAGAGAAATGGGAAGAGGAGTTACGCTTCAGGAGGTGCACCTTAATAATCTCATGGTAACGAGGGTGGTTATGGAGAGAGGAGCCCGAATTCCTCCACATACTCATCCTCATGAACAGATTACTGTGGTAGTAAGGGGGAAACTGGAGTTTGAGCTGGAGGGGACCAGGAAGATTCTGGGTGCAGGGGAGGGAGTTAAGATCCCCTCTGGTGCTAAACATTCAGCTGTTGCCGTTGAAGATTGTGAGTGCCTTGATGCATGGCATCCTGTAAGGGAAGATTACATTATTGAAAGTTAACCAGTGCCCCGGAGTATCTGAAAAAGAGTTCTCCCACCTTGACATCATTTTCCGGTGCAAATCCAAACACCTTTTTCCATACATCTTTTCCTTCCATACACAGATATATAAAAGCTCCCGGTCGAATGCTTTTTATCCAGGTATAAATTTTTCTGTACATTTCAATTCGCACCGGTTTGGGATATCTCAGTTTTCTGTCGGCACCAGGGACCATTTCCTGAAAGAGAATTGTGTGATGCGGAAATCTTTTCCTTGCAGACTCAAGATGCTGAGGAAAAAATCTTAAAGATCCCATACTTACCCAGGCAAGCTGTCTCTCAGGAACTTTTGTAAAAATGCTTTCTACGACTTCTCTGTATCCCCTTTCCCATCCCTCATAGTAGATGATGGGATCAAAGTGAAAACCAACCATGTAACCTGCCCTCAGAACTTTTTCCATTGCAGAGATTCTTTTTGTAAGATCATCCGTTCCCAGTTCTTCTTCCTTCGTAATTTTAAGAGGTGCCAGTGACCAGGAAATTACCACATTTTTTCCATGTGAAATTTTAAGCAGTGGCTCAACATCTGCCGATTTTGTTTTCAGTTCAAGGACAGCATTTGGATAGTTGGAGATGAACCTGATCAGTTTTTCGTTCAATCCTATGTAACGGTCAAGGGCAAGGCTATCTGCCATTTCCCCGGTACCTATTCTGAATCTTCCATTTCTATTTCTGTTGAGAAACTGGTCAAGTTCCTCAAAGAGATCTTCAATGTTAACCATAACCTGTATATATGGTGCATCAAGATAACCCTGGAGGAAACAGTAAGTACAGTTAAAAGGACAGTTAACTACGGGATTTATGACAAGATAATTGCAGCATAAGAGATTTTTTGTACCTGGGCACTGCCTCACCCATTTCCCCTTAAATGTCCTCAACAGCAATCTTCTCTTTGCGATACCCCATTTTTCTGAAGACAGGTCCCTTTCTCTCTTTTCTATAAAGGAAATTTTTACTTTTCCCCTGTTCCTTTTTATTATTTCCTCTGTAAATGGATAAATTTCTGCCTCTTTTTCAATCAGAATTTCTTTTATCACAGCAGTTCCAGTATCTTTCTCAATTTTTCCTCATCCAGAAGTTTCTGAATTCTGTTTTTAATATCTTCCAGATCAGCGTCGCTTCTTATCCTTAAATTAAGGATTATTTCTTCACCTTCAAAATTTTCGGGAACAGAGAGCCTTAACGCAGAATCCTGGTATTTTTTCTGCAGCTCTCTAACAATGGCATTGTATCTGGAAATTACAGGATATCTGACTCTTTCTATTTTCCTCTGTAAATCCTCAAATGTTGCAACTGGTTGAAGGTCCTTTATAATCTGTGACGGTGGAGTTCCGGTTCTGTGAGATAGTTCATACATTGAGTCAATCAGCCATACCATCTGGGAGGAAGTCAGTTTTATTCCCCTGATTATATCCATGATCTCATTCCACTCTTCCGGGTATTCGCACATCTTTATCACCCACTTTGGAGGAATTTTCCAGTGGGATATCATTGTCTTTACAGAATCATCTAACAGGTTTACCCTGGCAATTCTGTGAAAGTCATCCAGGTTGAGATTTAGGAGATGTGCAAAGTTTTTTACTTCATCTGGAAAGTATTTTAAAACGATTCTGGCAATGTTTCCCTTTTCAATGCTGTTGATACCCCGAAAGATTGTATTTGCTTTTATGGAGATTTGAAGTGCCTCTGAGGGAGTTTTTTCCTCCTCATCCCAGAAGAGAGCAGGGAATTTTTCAAGTGGAAGAGATATTCTTTTCCAGCCATCAAGGAGGAAGTAATTTGAATTTTCTCTGTAACATAGAAGGGGAAAAAGAAAAGGTTCTTCCACTCCCCCTGTGGGGAAAGAGTAGAAGAACCTTTCAGATTTCTTTAATTCTTCTTTTCTCAGCCAGGTTCCATCCATTAATTAAATCTTTGCCTGTAAAAGGAAGGCAATGAGCAGGGCGTAAATAACCAGTGACTCAATCATTGCAAGACCAATGATCATGGGTGTTGTGATTTTCCCACTTGCCCCTGGATTTCTGGCAATGCCCTCAAGAGCTGAAGAGATGGATCTTCCCTGTCCAATAGAGCCTCCAAAGGCAGCCAGTCCAATGGCGAATCCTGCAGCCAGTGCCACAATCGCGTCAGC
>JALSQH010000186.1 GCA_026985515.1 bacterium | reverse complement strand
TTTCTATTCTGGAAGGATAATTCAATACTCAATTTCTGGGTGAAATCTTCTATCTGGCTGCACTTTGATTCTCCCTCTGCGTGGATTTCGACCACTGTTCCCATTGAGAAAAAACGACAATCAATGATCCTTTGAGTACATGACTGGACTGATGCGAGGGTGGAGAAGAGAAAAAAAATTGTAAAAGGTGTGAATTTAATCTTCCTCTTCCGGGAAAAGATCTTCAAAATTCCCTATCTCTTTCTGATAGAGTGATTCTTCGTAAGATTCCGGACCTCTTCTCTTCTGCTCTTTTTCAAATTCCTCCTGACATTCAAGGCAGTATCGGGCAAATGGCAGGACCTTCAATCTCTCAATTGGTATTTCATCTCCGCAGGATTCACAGATACCGTATGTCCCTTTTTCCATTTTTTTCAGTGCGTAATCAATTTCCCTCAGGGTTTCTATATCTCTATTTTCAAGAGCTATATTTGTTTCTCTCGAAATTGTGTCCTGAGCCGCATCCCCTTCATCACCTATATCTCTACCTCCTCTGTCTTCAGTTCGAGCTTTCTGCAGTCTGCTTAATATTTCCTCCCTCATTTTCAGGAGCTGTTTTTTTATTTCTGCAATTTCCTGCTCCCGTGTCGCCATAACACCCTCCTTACATATGGAGTTTTAATCAATATATGTTTTTTTTGATAAATGTCAAGAGCTTTATAGATGGTTAAAACTGCACAAAATTAATCAGAAAGCTTTTAAAGGAAACAAGGATCTTTTCTTCCATATTTTTATTTCAGCAAAAAATGAGAAGTGTGTTTCGGTATTTCTCGCCAATTACAGAAATTTTATAAGGTTTCCAGAATACTGGTTGCCTGTTTGTTTCATTTGGGTTAAAATAAAATAAACAGTTCATCGAGAGTTCTCAAAAATGGAATTCAAATTTCGTATATTCTTTCCCTGGGAATCAGATTTCAGTGAGAAGGATCTTCTCTTCCCTGAACAGGATGTGTGGAGACCACCGGCAAATATTTTTGAAGATGAGGAGTATTTCTTTATTGAAATGGAATTGCCAGGCCTGGAAAAGGATCAGGTGGAGATAAGTGTTGAAGGGTCTGAGTTGCAGGTAAAAGGGGAGAGAAGAGTTGAGAAGCGTGTGGGAAGGGTGGAAGTCATAAGAAGAGAAATTCCATATGGTTTTTTTCTCAGGACCTTCAGATTGCCTTCCGGAATAGATTCTTCAAGAATTGAGGCAGTTCTTGAAAAGGGGATCCTCCTGATTAAATTACCTAAGAGAAAAAGGATTGTTGAGGTGGAGGATGGTTAAAAATGCCAAAGGATTATTATAAAATACTGGGGGTCCCCAGAAATGCCACACAGGAGGAGATAAAAAAAGCCTACAGAAGACTTGCGATGAAATATCACCCAGATAGAAACCCGGGGGATAAGGAGGCTGAGGAAAAATTTAAAGAGATTGCAGAGGCTTACAGTGTACTTGGAGATCCTGAAAAGAGGAAAAAATATGATCAATATGGTTTTTATTTTGAAGGCGATGTGCCACCAGGGGGAGCAGCGGGAGGTGAAGGTTTTTCTGTAAATTTTGACGAGATCTTCAACGAAATATTTGGTAAGAGACAGACAGGTGGAAGATTCAGAGATTTCAGTTACATCTTTGAGGATATCTTTGATATTTTTGGAGGTGGAGGAAAAGGTCCCTTCGGTGATGTTTTCACTCAGACTCAGCCTTATGGGGAAAGGGGAGAGGATCTCACATACACCATTGAACTGGATTTTATGGATGCCATAAAGGGTCTCACCACAACCATTCAGGTTGACAGGTATGACAGATGTCCTGTGTGTGGTGGATCGGGAGAGGTACCGCTTCCCCAGCCTCAGATCTGTCCCCAGTGTAAGGGGAGCGGTTATGTGACAACAGGAGCTGCATTTTTGAAGGTGAAACAGGTATGTCCCACCTGCGGAGGCAGGGGAAAAATCACTTCAACCAGATGCAGCAGGTGTGGAGGGACGGGCAGAGTAAAAATTACTGATACAATTAATGTGAGGATACCCCCTGGAGTTGAAGATGGTTCCAGGCTTAGAATTCCTGGAAAGGGAAATG
>JALSQH010000185.1 GCA_026985515.1 bacterium | reverse complement strand
CCTATGATATGAAATTGAGAATCATTTACAGAAGCAGGAAATATGGGATAGCTGTGCAATCTATTTTAAATCAAGAAAGAAAGTTCAGGACATCCCTTTCTGGATGGTGGAGTTTCTGATGTTATACACAAAAATTTTTAATCTTTACCTGAATTTTAAGAGAAAAAATTCAAAAGAATTTCCCGCAGTAATTGTTTCCATTGGAAATATAACAGCTGGTGGAGCAGGCAAGACACCATTTGTTATTGAACTCTGCATTTTGCTTCAGAATTCGGGTTACAGATGTGCAGTGGTTTCAAGAGGATATAAGGGGAAATATAAAGATGAATATCAATTCGTTTCAAAGAATGGCAGAATTATTCTCTCTCCTGCTGAGGCGGGGGATGAGCCTGTACTTATTGCAAGAAAAACAGGTGCTCCAGTGGTGGTTGCAAGAAAGAGGAGCAGAGGGATTACCGCGCTGTTAAATCAGTTTCCTCTGACCGATGTGGTTCTTCTTGATGATGCTTTTTCTCATATTCAGGTAAAAAGGGATGTAGATATCCTTCTTATAGACTCATGGAGAAACCTGAGAAAGGAAAAACCTCTCCCTTTTGGTGTATTGAGAGAGCCCCTGGAAAACATTAAAAGAGCTGATCTTTTTTTTGCAAACATGAAGGGCAAATTTTTTACGGAAAATAAAATCTTTCTTAAGAGCCTCGGTATTGATAAAATCTATACCTTTTCATACCTGCCTCTGAAATTTATCAATCTCAGAGGAGAAGAGATCAAAGCAGAAGTTCTCAAAAAACTTAAAGTCATTGCGATGGCGGGAATTGCACATCCTGGCTCATTTTTTAAACTACTGGATGAAATGAAAACAAAACCATTGTTGAAAATACCACTTCCTGATCATTTTTCATATCCATGGCTGGTAAGAAAAATTCTACAGATTATAATATCTCAAAACTTTTACCTACTGGTTACCGAGAAAGATGCGGTCAAACTCGATTACTTACTTCCTGAAGAGGTAAAGGATAGAATAATTTATACCTCCACTTCTCTTGAGATTCAGGAAGAGGGAAAAAAGGAACTTCTAAAAAGTATTGCCAGGGCGAAGGAAAGTAAAAGGAAGAAAAATGATTAAAAAAATAGGTGATGAGCTTGGTGGATTGTTAACAGCAGTTTTCTACAGGACAATGAGTATGCTTGATATTTCCACAACGAGAAAGATTGGTATGTTTATTACATATCTTTGGTATCTTCTGGACCAGGGGAGGCGCAACCTTGCTCTGAAAAATGTAAAACAGGCGTTGAAAGTTGACGACAATGAAGCGAAAAGGATAATCCGGGAAAATTATAAACACTACGGTATGATGATTGGAGAGATAGTAAAGTGGAAATATATAAGGGAAAGAGCCGGTGATTACTTTGAAATTGAGGGAAAAGAAATTTTAGAAAATCTAAAGGGAAAAGGTTTTATACTTCTCACCGGACACATTGGTAACTGGGAAATTGCAACCATTGCTTTTACAACATTTGTGGGTGAAGCTACAGCCATCGTAAAAAAGATTCAGAATAACAGGATTAATCAAATTGTGACAGACATAAGAAAAGGAATGGGATTAAAGTTAATAACAGGGAAAAACACAGTTTTTCAGATGATGAAAAAACTGAGACAGGGAGAGATTTTGATTTTTCTTCTTGATCAAAATGCCCCTGTCAGGGAAGCTGTTTTTGTAAACTTTTTTGGTAGGCCCGCATCAACCTTTAAGGTGGTGGCAATGCTTGCAATAAAGTTTGAAATACCTGTGGTACCAGCTTACTGCATAAGGAAAGAAGATGGTACCTTTAAGGTTGTTATTGAGAAACCTTTTCATCCCGTAAAAGGGAAAACCCTTGAAGAAAGTGTAAGGCTCAATACTCAGCAATACACAGATTTTATTGAAAAAGTTGTGAAACTTTATCCAGAACAGTGGTTCTGGGTCCACAACAGATGGAAGAACCAGCCGGAGGTAAAAATTGAAAAAAAATAGAGCAATTTTTATGGACAGAGATGGTACAATTTCTTATGAAGTGGGATATATAAACCATCCAGACAGATTCTCAATTTTCCCCTTTTCCGGACAGGCGATTCAGATGATCAATGCATCAC
>JALSQH010000184.1 GCA_026985515.1 bacterium | reverse complement strand
AAGGATTATTGCACACTATTTCTGCAAAATTATTGAAATAACAAACTCTTCCAAAACCTGAAATCTTATGATCAATATATCCCTTCAAAATCGCACCAACTGGTTCTGTAACTCTGAAATAACCTGCATATTCCAGGTTCCAGTCAAGCACATTGATCCTGGTTTTATCTCCTCCAGTAATATAGTAAAAATACCTGGGGAAGGAGTCCATTGTGGCTGAACCCTGATAATTCTCAGCAATCTGAAGTACTCCTTTATCTATAATTTTTTTTGAATTGTACAATGAACCGTCCCCCCATGTAATTGTATTCTTGATCAGACCAACGCTACTTTCTACATAAAGATAGTTTAATAAAATTCCGCTGTCTGTTCTTTCAGCAACAAGTCTTCCACGACTACCAGGCAAAGGCATCATGACTTTTTTCCCTCTAATAACACACCCTATATAAGATGGAGAAGTCTCTCCACAAAAAATTATCCTGTCAGGCGGAATATACCCTGTAAGAGATGTGTTTTGCTTATCAACAAATATGTCAGTGTTATAATATCCTATAAAACCAAAATAAGTGAATGATGTTACACCATTTCCGAAAATTCCATGATTCTCATTGACTAAACTCCATTTACTCCTGGGTTTCTTTTCCAAAGGAGAATTTTCATACAATTCAGCCACCCTTGAAAAGTAACCTTTGGAGGCAACAGTTACTGTAATCCCGGTAACAACAGAATAATATCCATTAATCCCGGTTAAATAAAACAGTCTGTACTTTCCCTCTTTTCCAAAGCTTAACCTTTTATATGTTATTTCAGTAATACCTATAGAAAAATTTGCCACGCCAAAATTTTTTAGGGATAATATTCTCCCCACTGTAACAGCATCTCGAAAATGATATATAGTTTTTGCTCCTTTATTATCAACAAATATAGCAAGAAAATGATCTACCCCTTTATAATAGGTTACTCTTTCTGGATAGAAAACTATTAATACATCCATTCCACTTGGAGAATAAGAAAGTGGAAATTTTCCAGGTAAATAAGAAAACCTCCGATGCCTGCTCTTCATTTCAATTTTTTTCTTTGACCTTCTGCAGCTAACCGCCAGTATGGATAGCAAGATTATAATTAAAAATAAAAACCTCGTTTTCATCTTTAGTATCTCCCTACTGATACCATTTCTGCAATAATTATGCCACCCCCCTCTGCTATCTCATTCCTCTTTAAGCTGAAGAGATGAATCATTTTCCATAAAGTAATCGTATTTCAAGATCTTACCTATCAACCCCTTCAGACAATTTTTCTATAATCGGGATACTATTTTTGTGCGTAAAAGTCAAGGTACATTATGGCTTACGACAATTTGCAAGTTCCCTCCCCTCTGGATATAATTTTTACTGAGCCCGGGTGGCGGAACTGGTAGACGCGGTAGACTCAAAATCTACTGGGGTTTCCCCGTGCCGGTTCGAGTCCGGCCCCGGGCACCATTTTTTTATCTGAGAGTGGAGGTGTTATGAAAAGGGTTTTACTGCTCCTTTTTTTTATTTTTGTGGGGATAAATTTTAATGCCTGTTCAGAAAAAGAAAAAATCAGCTACATTGATCTGAAAAAATTCAACGGGAATGGAAAAGTATATGTGGACAAATGGGGTTTTTACCACATTTATGCAGATACAAATGAAAATCTATTTTTTCTTCAGGGTTACATTGAGGCAAAAAGCAGGCTCTTCTACATGGATTTTTTCAGACATCTGAGCAATGGCAATTTAGGAGAAATTGTAGGAGATATGATTCCGCTCATTGAAGAGATGGACAGATTTGTAAAAGAGATGCTCTACGGTCCCGATGGAAAATCATCCCTTGAAAAAACACTTGCCGAAACAGATCCGGATGTCAGAAAAAATCTTAAGGCCTTTGTGTGTGGTATAAATGAATTCATTGAGGAAGTAAAAAGTGGAAAAGCACCTCTTCCAGAAGGTTACAGGATGTTTGCTCTATCACCAGATTTCATAAAACCATGGAAAATCACAGACACTTTTGCAATAGGAAGATTTGCTCAACTTGCACTGTCAGCAATAAGAACTGTGAACTGGAAAATTTCAAGGGCATTATGGGAGGATAATCTTCCAGAAGAAATCAAAGA
>JALSQH010000183.1 GCA_026985515.1 bacterium | reverse complement strand
CTCTTGAAGATGTTTTTCAGACCCTCCTCTCTCATTTTTTTAAGCACGGTATTCAAACCAATTATGAGAGAAACTGCAGGTGTGTAAGCAGTGGTGGCGTTTTTCAGGGACTTCCTCTCCTTCTTGAAATCAAAATAATACTTCGGTAAATCGGAGCTTTCAGCCATCTTCCACGCCTTTTCGCTGAAGGCAACAAAAGCAAGTCCCGGAGGAAGCATAAAAGCCTTCTGTGATCCACTCACGAGGACATCAATTCCCCATTTGTCCATGGGTATATCCATAACTCCCACTGCCGTGATACCATCCACTACAAGGGCAGTATTTTCCCTGTTCCTGGTGAGTTCCGCAAGTTCTTTTACCGGATGAGCAACTGTGGTTGATGTCTCACTTGCCTGAACAAAGATTGCCTTAACATCCGGGTTTTTCTTCAGTGCATCTTCAACAACATTAACATCAACTGCCTTTCCCCATTCAACATTTATCCATATAACTTCAACTCCATACGCTTCACATATCTGACCCCATCTCTCTCCAAATTTTCCTCCATTTATAACAATTGCTTTGTCTCCCTTTGAAAGCAGATTCGTAACAGATCCTTCCATTGCTCCAGTTCCAGAGGAAGCCAGAATGAGAACATCCTGCTGTGTCTGAAAGACATATTTTAATCCTTCCTCCGCTTCAAGAAAAATCTTGCTGAATTCAGGTGTTCGATGATGGATTATGGGTTTTGACATTTCTGCAAGAGCATCTGTTAAAACTGGGGTTGGTCCTGGTGAGAGAAGGTAATTCTTCAACATAATTCTCCTCCATTTAATTGTTCAGTGAAATACGCATACAAGTATATTGCTCACGAGTTATTTTTCAAGGGATTTTCAGTGACCTCTTTATAGGAAATAACTCTGTTTCTACCACTATTTTTGGCGTTGTAGAGAGCAAGGTCTGCCTGTTTAATCATATCATCAACTGACTCCGCTTCCACATCAGGTATTCCCGTAACACCTGCACTGAAAGTAACATGGATCCAGGGTTCAAGAAGAACAGGTTTTTCATCCATATTCTTTCTGTGCCTTTCAATAACCTTAACTGCATCGGATAACTTAGTTTCTGGAAGAAGAATAGTGAACTCCTCCCCTCCATACCGTCCCAGAACATCATGTTTTCTCAGACCTTCTTTTATCCTTTTAACAAATTCTATCAGGACCCTGTCACCAATCTGGTGTCCATATGTGTCATTCACCATTTTAAAGTGATCTATGTCCACAATGGCAAGGGAAAGAGGTCTTCCATACCGCATAGATCTGGCAAACTCTCTGTCAAGGAGATCCATGAAATGCCTTCTATTGTAAATTTTGGTAAGGGGATCAGTGTTTGATAGCTCCTTTAAAATTCTGTTTTGTTTTTTTAACTCATCCTGAAGCTGTTTAATTTTTAACTGCACCCTGGCTCTGGCAATAATTTCCGCCGGATCAGCTGGCTTAGTTATAAAGTCATTGGCCCCGAGTTCAAGAGCCTTTAACTTTAACTCCTTCTCCTCAGCAGCTGTGAGAATGATTACAGGAATATCCTTTAATTCCTTTAACTTCTCTTTTGCTTCAAGAAACTTCAATCCGTCAAAATCGGGCATATTCAGATCACAGAAAACAAGATCAATTTCATTGCCTCTCTCTTTCAGAATCTTCAGGCCCTCATATCCATTACTGGCGGTAAGGAAATTGCTGAAAAGTCCTGACTCTTTAAGAATTGTGGTGATTATCTTCTGGATAAACCTGTCATCATCAACTACGAGAACACTCCTGCCTCTCTTCACCATTTTAGTTTACAACAAATCATGATTTGCAATCAAGAAAAATTTATGTAAAATCTTTTCCAAAAAAGGGGGAAATTATGTATGCAATTATAAAGACAGGTGGAAAGCAGTATAAAGTTTCTCCCGGTGAAAGGATAAAAATAGAAAAAATTGAGGGAGAGCCTGAATCTGAGGTGGTTTTTGACAGAGTTTTGATGATCAGGGACGAAGATGTAAAAGTTGGTAAACCTTTTGTAGAGGGAGCAAAAGTCATTGGAAAGATTATTCAGCAGGGAAGAGGAAAGAAAATAATTGTTTTTAAGAAAAAAAGGAGAAAGGGGTACCACAAAAAACAGGGACACAGACAGTACTTCACAGAAGTGTTGATCAGTGAAATTGTAATACAGGAGTAAAAAATGGCGCATAAAAAAGGACAGGGCAGTTCAAGAAATGGTAGAGACTCTCCAGGGAAAAGAAGGGGAGTAAAAAAATTTGACGGTGAATTTGTAAAAGCTGGAAACATAATAGTAAGGCAACTGGGTACAAAATTTCATCCCGGGAAAAATGTAGGAATGGGGAGAGATTTCACCCTCTTTGCCCTTACAGATGGTATTGTAAAATTTGAAAAGAGAAGAAATAGAAAATTTGTCAGTGTCATTCCCCTTACCGGGAATCAGTAAGTTCCAGTGAAATCAACTTTCTACGACGAGTGCACAATCTTTGTTAAAGCCGGCGATGGCGGGAGGGGGTGTGTCAGTTTCAGACGGGAAAAGTATGTACCGAAGGGGGGACCGGACGGAGGAGATGGTGGTAAAGGGGGGGATGTGGTTATAGTTGCCGATGAAAATCTCGTTACCCTAATCGACTTCAGATATAAAAGACATTACAGAGCAGAGAGGGGACAGCATGGCAGGGGGAAAAAACAGACAGGCAAGAGTGGAGAAGACCTCATCATAAAAGTCCCCGTGGGTACCCAGATTTTTGACAGAGAGAGTGGAGAGCTTATCGCCGATCTGACGAAACATGGGGAGAAGGTAATCGTCGCCAGGGGAGGAAGAGGGGGGAGAGGAAATGCTCATTTCGCCACACCGACAAACCAGGCTCCCAGATATGCTGAACCTGGCGAGCCGGGAGAAGAAAGATGGATCATTTTAAGACTCAAACTGCTGGCAGATGTAGGACTTGTTGGTTATCCGAATGCAGGTAAATCAACGCTTCTTTCGAGAATTTCAAATGCAAGACCTGAAATTGCACCATATCCCTTCACGACATTAACACCTCATCTTGGCACTGTTAAAATGGAGGACTTTTCTTTCGTGGTGGCTGATATTCCCGGACTGATTGAAGGAGCATCAGAAGGTAAGGGGTTAGGTATTCAATTTCTCAAACATATTGAAAGAACGAGGGTTCTCCTCCATCTGATAGATCTCTCACAGGGAACAAGCTTTGAAGAAGTCTATGAAAAATACAGTGGTATAAGGGAAGAACTTGAAAAATTCAACCCTGAACTTCTGGACAAAGTGGAAGTAATAGGCTTAAATAAAATTGACATCTTTGGAGAGAAGGAAAGAGAAAGACTGATGGAATTAAAAGAAAAAATGGAAACATCAACAGGCAGAAAAACTTTTCTTATATCGGGAGTTTCCGGGGAAGGTGTCAGAGAAATAATTGGATACATCGCAACCATTTTAAAGGAAATGAAAAAAGAAAATGTGTGAGTGGCAACTGCCGGATAAAATTCAAAGAATTGTTGTTAAAGTTGGTAGCAGACTGGTTGTGAAAAAGTGCGGGGGGCTCAATACGGAATTTATTGAAAGTCTCTCCCACCAGATCCTTAATTCTGGTGTTAAAAATGTGGCAATAGTTTCTTCCGGTGCAATTGCCGCAGGTATGGGGAGAATGGGAATAAAAACCATACCCTCAAGTATACCCCAGAAACAGGCTCTTGCCGCTATTGGTCAGAGCCACCTGATCCGAACTTATGAAAAGGTTTTTGAAAAGTACGGGAAAAAAGTCGCACAGATCCTGCTCACCGGCGACGATCTTGGTATAAGAAACAGATTCATAAATGCAGTAAATACCTTTGACAGACTGTTCAGCATGGGAGTTATTCCCATTGTTAATGAGAATGACACAGTAACGGTGGAGGAAATAAAATTTGGTGACAATGATTCCCTATCTGCGAAAGTGGCGCTCCTCATAGATGCTGATCTCCTTATAATCCTGACGGATGTTGACGGAGTTTATGAGAAAGATCCGCACAGGTACTCTTCCACAAGTATCATAAAGTGTATTAAGGGAATAACCAAAAAAGAGATTGAAAAATTCAGAACATTCCAGCCAAGCAAACTTGGGACAGGGGGAATTTACACAAAGTTGCTGGCAGCCTATGAGGCATCCCTGAGCAGCATTCCCACAATCATAGCAAATGGGAAAAAGCCTGATATCCTCATAAGGATTCTGAATGGAGAAAAAGATGGAACAATAATATTGCCAAGAAAGAAGAGAATGAAATCTAAAAAGCTCTGGATGGCCCTTATGTCGCGACCAAAGGGAAAGATAATAATTGATGAGGGAGCTGTAAAAGCTCTTTTGAACGGCAAAAGCCTGCTCCCATCGGGTATAAAAAAAGTGGAAGGGGTATTTTCAAGGGGTGACACGGTTGTTATTATTTCAGATAAAGGGGAGGAAATAGGAAGAGGGGTTACCGAATACAATTCAAATGAACTGGCAATGATAATGGGTAAAAGATCATCTCAGATTCAGGATATTCTGGGATACATCTTTACAGACGAGGTTATTCACAGGGATAAAATGGTTTTGACCTATGCAGTAACATAGGAGGTGAGAAAATGAATTTAGAAGAACAGATTATCCAGATAGCCAGAAAAGCAAAAGAGGCTTCAAGAAAAATGGCAAAAGTTGATACGAAAACAAAAAACGATGTTCTCTTCAAAGTTGCAGAACTGATAGAAGAAAATCGGGAGAAAATAAAAGAGGAAAATAAAAAGGATCTGAGGACAGGAGAAGAAAAGGGCTTATCAAAGGCACTGCTGGATAGACTGGAACTCAATGACAAAAGGCTCAATCAGATGATAGATGGGCTCAAACAGGTTGCATCCCTTCCTGACCCGGTGGGGGAAATAACAAAAACATGGCGGCGCCCCAATGGGTTAATTGTAAGCAAAATGAGGATTCCCCTGGGAGTGATAGGAATTATTTATGAATCAAGACCAAATGTTACAATCGATGCTGCGGCACTTACATTCAAATCTGGTAATGCGGTTATTCTCAGAGGTGGCAGTGAAGCGATAAATTCAAACAGGATCCTGGGAGCAATTTTTCAGGAAGGAATAAGAGCCTATGGGTTACCTGAAGAAGCTGTTCAGGTTATACCTGTAACCGATAGAGAGGCGATTAAATTTATGCTTCAGCAGGATGAATATATTGACCTCATTATACCAAGGGGAGGTGAGGGACTCATAAGATTTGTATCCGAACACTCAAGAATACCTGTTCTGAAACACTACAAAGGAGTATGTCACGTCTATGTGGATAATGAAGCTGACCTTGAAATGGCGGTTAAGATAGCCTACAATGCCAAGGTTCAGAGACCCGCAGTGTGTAACGCCATGGAAACCCTCCTCGTCCACAGGGAAATTGCAGAAAAGTTTCTCCCTGAAATATATAAACTTTACAGAGAAGCGGGAGTGGAGATAAGAGGCTGCGAGACAACAAGGAGAATTATTCCAGAAGCGAAACCGGCTACCGAGGAAGATTACTATGCAGAATTTCTTGATCTCATTCTTGCCGTTAAGGTTGTTGATAACATAGATGAAGCAATTGAACACATTGAAAAATATGGTTCCTCCCACACCGAGGCCATAGTAACCACTAACTACGAAAAGGCCGGGAAATTTTTGAGAGAGGTAAATTCCTCCACAGTTCTGGTTAATGCATCAACGCGATGGAGTGATGGTTACGAACTTGGCCTTGGAGCTGAGATTGGAATAAACACAACCAGATTGCATGCCTATGGTCCCATGGGACTTGAAGCGTTAACAGTGGAAAAATTTGTTATTCTTGGCAATGGGCAGATCCGTGAATAGAATTGGCTTCATAGGAGGAACATTTGATCCAATCCATTTTGGACACCTTCGTATGGCAGAAGAGGCCAGGTACAATTTTTCTCTTTCAAAAGTTTATTTTCTACCCTCAAGGATTCCACCACATAAGCTGGGACGCAAGATAACACCCCCAGAAATTCGCGTGGAGATGATAAAAAAAGCCATCAGAAATAACCCTTATTTCGGGATAGATACCCACGATCTGGATCTTGATAAACCCAGTTACACGGTAAACACACTGAGGGACCTGAGAGAAAAATACAGGGAAGCAGAAATTTTCTTCATTATAGGAATGGATTCATTCAGGGAACTCCATACATGGAAGGATTTCATGAATCTTTTCGACCTTGCAAATTTTCTCGTGGCAAGAAGACCGAGATATTCCGAGATACATTTCAGAAAGGTGGAAGAATTTTTTCCTCCTTTTGATGAAGAAAAAATCAGAAATTTTGAGGTGAATTTTGAAGAAAGGAGATTAACATTCAGAGAATCAGGATATTCAATCTTCTTCTATGATTCAACTCTCCTGGACATCTCCTCCTCAGGGATCAGAAAACTCGTTAAGGAGGGACACTCTATTAAATATCTTGTACCAGAAGATGTAAGGGAAGTGATAATCAGGGAAAAACTCTATATGGAGCAGAGTTAATGGGAAATGTTCCAAGAATCGTAAGAACAATTGCAAGAATCCTCAAGGAAAAAAAAGCTGAAGATATTCTGATACTTGATATGAAGGGCCTTACCATTACTGATTACTTTATTATTGCAACTGCGAATTCAACGGTTCATGCCGGGGCACTGAAGGATGAAATTGAGAGGAAACTTGAGTTAAGGGGATACTATCCCCTGGGAATTGAAGGAATACCTTATAATCACTGGATACTGATGGATTACGGGGATGTAGTGGTGCATATTTTTCATCCAGAGACGAGAGAACTGTATGACCTCGAGAGATTGTGGTATGATGCACCAAGGTACACAATAAATGAAAAGGGAGAAATTGAAGAAGCTTGAAGGTAGAAATTCATATCTTTACAAAACTGAGTCCAGGGTGGTGGGGATGGGAAATTATAAATGAATACCTGAAGAGAATATGGAAGAAATGGAAAATAGAGGTAATCCAGCACAGAAATCCTCCTGAGAGTATTGAAGGATATAAAATTCTTCTGGATGAAAGAGGGAAAGAGCTTTCCACCTGTGAATTTGCCAGAAAACTTGAAGAACTGGAATACAGGGGGAAAATCAATTTTATCATTGGGGGACCCTACGGAGTAGATAAAAAATGGAAAGACTCAGCGAATATGATCATTTCCCTTTCCAGAATGACTCTTCCTCACCAGTTAGCTCTGGTTATTCTCGTGGAGCAGTTATACAGGGCATATACCATTCTCTCTGGTCATCCCTATCATCACTGATTATTCTCCTGATAGTGGTATCCCCAATCCTTTACGGGGAAGAGAAGAAAAGAATCGTACCTCTCACTCAGGGGGTCACTGAAATCGTTTACTTTCTGGGAGAAGGCAAAAATATTGTTGCTGTCCCGGAAAATACCTCCTATCCCCCCTTTGTGAAAAAACTTCCAGTTTTCGGACCCTTTTACAGGCCCGACCTTGAAAAGATAGTCTCCCTTGCCCCAACACATGTAATAGGGGTGAAATATCACAGAGAATTACTCTCACAGCTAAATAACCTGGGTATCAAAACGCTTATGGTGGGAGACACCACAATAGAAGAGATTCTCTCCTCGATAGAAAAAATTGGAAGTTTTATTGGAGAAAAAGCAAGAGGAAAAAAATTAAAAGAGAAAATAATTACCTGCATTCACAGGGTCAGTATCAGATCTGATAGGAAGATTCCCACTTTATTAATTCTTGACGCAACTGAAGATAAGTTCTTCACCGCAGGGAAAAATTCCTTTGTAAGTCAGATTCTTGAACTCGCGGGAGGTAAAAATATCATTGATTCCAGTATACCATATCCCCAGATCTCCATGGAGGAAATCGTTAAATTCAGACCAGCAGTGATCCTTAATCTATCCAGAGATGATCTGAAAAAAAGAATAAAATTTATCAGAGTAAAGATTGTTAAACTCAACAATCCTCTTCTCACAATCCCCGGTCCAAGAATTCCACTTGCAATAGAACTCTTTGAAAAAGCCCTGGGACTCAGAAAAGAGGTGCTAAATTGCTTGAAGTAAGAGAGTTACATTTCTGGTACGGTAGAAAAGTAGTCCTGAGGTCAATAAACCTGTATTTTGAGGAAAACACAATCACTTCCATCATTGGTCCAAATGGGTCAGGGAAAACCACTCTCATCAAGATACTGGCTGGAATCTTGAGTCCTGCGAAAGGAAGAATTATTTTCAAAGATATGATACTTGAAAAGATTCCCAGGAAAGAAAGAGCAAGGTATATCTCATATGTGCCACAGAAATTTACCACCGAAGTTCCCTATACTGTAAGGGAGATTCTTATGATGGGAAGATATCCCTACGAGAATTTCCTGCTCACCAGTAGTGAAAGCTTCAGAAAAATTGAAGAAGTTGCCTCAAAATTAGGTATTGAAAAGCTCCTTGAAAGGCCCTTTGCTCAACTTAGCGGTGGAGAACAGAGAATGGTTGTAATTGCAAGGGCACTTGTTCAGGATACTCCAGTAATAGTTCTTGATGAACCATCATCTTTTCTTGATATTACCCACAAACACATTTTTCTTGATTTACTTCTGACAATGAAAAATGAAGGCAAAACAGTTATAATGGTTACCCATGACCTGAATACCGCTTCACTTTACAGTGATCAGGTTACCATATTAAAAGATGGAACAATTTTCAGGACCGGAACCCCTGAGGATGTTTTAACTTTCAAAAACATCTTTGAGGCATTCAATACCGAAGTGTATTATACACTCTATCCCGGCACCAGAAAACCTGTAATTGCTCCTATGAGATTCCCCATACCATTCATAAAAAAAGAGGGAAAATGAAGAAAAAAATTTTTATTTTACTGCTGTGGTTAATTTCCATTCTTATAACCCCATTCATAGGAAAAATCTCAATTAACATTTTCAATCTCTCTCCCCTCGAAAAGAAAATTCTTCTCAATCTTAGAATCCCGAGGATGATTCTCTCAATAATCGGGGGTGGAAATCTGGCAGTATCAGGTTACCTCCTCCAGACAATCTTCAATAACCCTCTTGCCACACCATATACACTGGGC
The DNA here is from genome assembly GCA_026985515.1 of bacterium. Classification (GTDB taxonomy): domain Bacteria; phylum JALSQH01; class JALSQH01; order JALSQH01; family JALSQH01; genus JALSQH01. The sequence continues at coordinate 50 of JALSQH010000183.1, read as the reverse complement.
ATTTCTGCTGGTGCTTCCCTGGGATTTCTAATAACAGCAGTATGGGGAAT
>JALSQH010000182.1 GCA_026985515.1 bacterium | reverse complement strand
AACCCTGCTGGAAACAGAAGGATTTTCAACAGATTCTGCACTCAGCGGAAGAGAAGCAATAGAAAAAGTTAAAAATAATGACTATGACCTCATACTGCTTGACATAATGATGGACGACATAGATGGAATTGAAGTGGGAAGAATTATCAGATATGAATTAAAGAAAAAGATCCCGATATGTATGATTACAGCTTCCCTCGATTTCACCAATGCTTTGAAGGCGTTTGACATTGGTGTGGAAGGATATATAGTGAAGCCATTTGATATAACTGAACTTCTCACAAAGATCCAGGAAATTCTGAATATCTGAGATGGATGAACTCAAGCTTATCAAAGAGATAGAAAAACTCTTTCCAGCCCAGAAAGCAAAAATCGGGATTGGGGATGACGCTGCAGTTATTGAAGCTGGAGATAATTTCTTACTTCTTACTGTGGATACAATTGTTGAAGATGTTCACTTTAAAAAGAAGTGGTTGTCACCCCTTCAGCTGGGTAGAAGATCTCTGATTATCAACATAAGTGATATTTCAGCAATGGGTGGAGTCCCCATATATGGACTGGTAGCACTGAACATGGGCAAATTCACCGATCAGGAGATAGAAGAGTTTTTCCGCGGAATCAGAGAGCAGGCAAATATTTCTGGCATTGAAATAATTGGTGGAAACATCAGTTCATCAGATAAATTTTCTGCTGCCATTACCCTGATAGGAGAAAGTGGTAAACCTGTAACGAGAAGTGGTGCAAAACCTGGGGAACTCATTGTTATTACAGGTAATATTGGAGATGCTGCGGCAGGAGTGCAAATCCTCTTGAATGGCATAAGGTCTGAAAAGTGGGAAAAACTTGTCAAAGCTTTTACCGATCCTCCCGTATTAACAGAGGAAGCAAGAAAAATTGGCAAATTTGCTTCATCCATGATAGACATAAGTGATGGTCTGCTAATTGATCTGTGGAGAATTACTCAACTCAGTGGATGTGGAGCAATTGTGGAAGTAGAGAATATTCCAAGATCCAGAGAATTCATAGACTTCTCAGAGAAATTTCCTCAGCTTAAAAATAAGATTTACTGGGGAGGGGAGGATTATCAGTTATTATTTACCATTTCCCCTGACCGCCTGAAGGAGCTGAAAAGTGAGTGGAATTTTCAAACGACTCTTACTATTATCGGGAAAACAGTACCAGAAAAAGAACTACTCATTCAAGACAGGAATGGAACCAGAGTGGTGCATATATCAGGATGGATTCATAAGTAATTTCTTCAACAGATTTTTATTCCTGTCAAGTACATTTCCAAGTGGTTCAAGCTGGGGATACTTATCGATATACTTGAAGACATATTTATAGAGGGTTGGAACATACTTAACAAGATGGGGTTTTCCCTTAACCATTTTCAAATAGTAAAATCTTCCAATTGCTTTTAGATTTCTCTGAAAAGCCATGAGTTCAAAATCCTGCCTGAATTTATCTCTATCAATTTCCACCCCCAATTCCCTCTTCATTCCATGAAGATATCTTTCAATCAGTTCATCCATAAAATCATCCTCAATTTCCACATAGGCGTCTCTTAAAAATGAGGCAAGATCATAATGCCATGGTCCCATCAATGCATCCTGAAAATCTATTACATAAATTTTCTCATCAAAAATCATGAGATTTCTGCTGTGGAAATCGCGGTGCGTCAGAGCATAGGGATATGTCACATATCTCGCAGAAAGCTCGTGAAACATCATTAAAAGAGATTCCCTCTCCTCTGGAGTTATTTCGAAGCCATTTTCCTCAAGTCCATATTCAAGATAATGCTCAAATTCCCAGAAGAAAAGGTTAAAACCAAATTTTTTCCTGAAAGGAATATACTTTTTACCATCAACCTTCCCGGTGTGGAGCTTCACAAGAATATCCACAGCATCTTCATAGTATTTCCTGAAAGGATTACCATTTTTAACATAGTTTTCAAGAATACAGTCACCAACATCCTGCAATCCCATTACTCCCATCTTTTCATGGAAGAAAAGAATCTCTGGCACATTGATTCCAATCTCAGAGAGAAGTTTACGGACATTGACAAAAGGATGTTCATCTATTTCTATATCCTGTGAATCTTCTATCTCTTCGCTCACAGCCAACCGGTCTTCATTCAGAACCATAACAACAATGGAAGGATAATCCGTTGATGGTAGAAAAACTCTGTAATACTCTCTGTTGCTG
>JALSQH010000181.1 GCA_026985515.1 bacterium | reverse complement strand
ACCATTCTTTTTTTCCATTTCTGTCAATACCCCCTATTTTCTGAAGATTATTTTTTTTGTATGGATCATCAAGAATAGTTGGAGTTAATATTCCTTTAACTATTAGTTCTCTTTTAGGCCTGAAATCAGTTATCACTATTTCCTTTTGTTCTTTGTTTATTTTTTCAATAAATGCATTGTCAAGAATCCATATTATGTCATACTCTGTTTCCTGAGTTTTGTATAGAACTTTCCATTGAATTGAATCGGTTCTGAATCTTACGAATGATTGTTTGAAAGAATTCCAGAAAATCTTTAAATTATTGAATTCGTCGTGCATATTTATGTTTTTAATTTCTTTATCTAGTTTAAAAAGAATCTTGGAATAAGGAAATTGCTCTATAAGGTCTTTAATTACATCTTTTTTTTCTTGATGGCTTAAGGCATTGTATACTGACCAGAGCAGTGCACCTATAAAATAGGGGATTTTTCTTTCTTTGAGTTCTTTATCATTAAAGGAGTGATTTAGTGCTTCTGTAAATTCATAATAGGTAATGTTATTTTTTAAACTATTTTTAAGTGGTTCTACAACTGATACAGGTGTTAAGCAAAAGATTTCACTTTCAATGTTACCTCTTCCGATCCTTCCAATCCTTTGGAGAAAATTTCTCAAATATTTCCCGGACTCAATGTACGCAAGGTGGACAGGATAATTTACTCCAACTTCGATTTTTGAGGTTGATATTATTAGGTCAAATTTCTCAGGATTAAAGTTGAAATCTTTCTGCCTGGTTTCAAAACCTGTATTTATGCCTATCTTGGCATCGCTAAAAATAAATTTCAATTTTTCTTCAGCGAGTTTTGCTTCTCTTAATGAATTAAAAATGAAAAGAACTTTTTTACCTTTTTTGATTGTCGACAAAATCTTTTCTTTTACTTCAGTTTGAATACCTTCTTTGCCAAATATCCACTGATATAATGAGTAGGATTTAGAAACTCCGATGAAATTTATTTTTTGTTGTCCTTGAATAATCCTCCCAGAATCTTCTAAATTTTCTTGAATGATTTCAAACTCAATTTGATGATTTCCTAGAAGTTTTAGAAGAGCTGACTCAGGGGTTGCTGATACGAAAAACCATTTTATGCTTGGGAAAAACTTGTGATTTGATAATAGCCAAACTAAGAGATTAGCTATTTGTTCTTCGTCATATAAATGGTATTCATCGAATATTATGTATTGGATCTTTCCAAAGAATTCAGTCCAATCTTGAAAATTTAAAATAAAACGCCTTTTGCCTGAATTATCTGTGTGATAACCACCGTGAATAACGAAGTTTACAATATCAGGATTTGTGACTACTATCTCTGCAGATTTTAACCTGTTTATTAATTCTTTTGCTCTGTTGCTCCCATGTTCTTTAAGAGTTCTCCCGGTGATTTTTTCTGCATTAACTAATTTTTTAAAGCTATTATACATGTCTTCAACAAGTGCATTGGTTGGAGCTATGACGAGGCCTCTTGGAGAAGCAGGATATTTTTTATTTTTTGCGTATAAGATAGGAAGGACAAAGGCAAATGTTTTGCCGGCGCCGGTTGGAGCTATAACGACTGTAACAGTGGGCAAATCGCTTAGGTTGGAGTAGAATTTTTCTTGAAATTTATGCAATCTATATTTTTTACCATCCACCTCAATTTCGGTTTCACCAAGAGGAATCCTTTTTTCTTTTACAGTTACTATTAAATCAATCATATTGTGGAATTAAATATTTTCTCCAAATCTTTTTCATTCAACCCTTTCACAATTATATACTGCGCTAGAATTCGTTCTATTGTTAAACCCTCTTTAAACTTTAAATCTTTGTTAAATATTTTTTTAATGGTATAGTAATTCACCCATATGTCTTTGTCAGGTTTGTCCAATTTTTCCAACAGAATTAAACATTCTTTTCCGTTGCCTATCCTCAATGTGAATTGGTGAGGAATGTTTAAATTCCCAATTAGCGAAGCTTGGAAAACTGAACCAGCTTCTATTCCCTGCACGTGAAAATAATTTTTAAAAAGCGATTTACCCATCAGTTCAATTAAATCCTTTCGGACCATTCCATCGGATATTGGTGAAGTGTATCTAGAATAAATCTGTGTTCTTTTAATTTTAATAGGACGTCCAACTGTCCATAGGAATCCAAGTTCTTTGATTTCGTTGTAATCAGGTTCTAATTTAGGTTGATATGTTATTCTTTTATTCCATCCCAACGCAAAGTTTGTAGCATAAGTAAGAGCAATGTCTCCAATAAAGGGGGAAGTTGATGCAACCCCGCTTTCTGTTCTTGTGTAATAGAAAAGCGGTGATAGGAGTAAAATTTTGTAATGCCTTATCATCTTACTTTTTAATTTTCAGTTGTTTTAAATAATTATTGACATCTGATTCTTTTATGATTTTGCATTCTGTTAAATATCTTATAGAGTCGCTTAGTAATTTTTTGTAAATTTCTTTCAAATTATCTTCATTTTTTAGCAAATATTCTATCAATTCCATCAATTCCTTTATATGGTTTATATTTCCTTTTTCTGTCAAAACGATCGAGGAACACTTTTGTAACTTATCAATCGTATATTGTTTTAGATTCTCAAGGCTTACTTCTTTTTTATTAGGCCAATCCTTGCTTAATATGTAAGAACTGATAGCTGGTTCAAACTGATCAAGAGCAATAGCTACTATGTGATTTCTAATGTTTGCATCCATTACATTGCTCTGTGCCCCATATCTGGTTGTTTTTACAATTGATAATATTACATGGATAAATCCTTCTGGCGTTATGTCTGGGAATGTGATAAATTGGGGGAAATAAACACCAGGTTTGACATACTGAACATCATAGAGACTTTCCCGATGTGTTCCTCTTTCTTTATCCCACATTGTTCCTTCTTCATTTAAAGCGTTATGGGTTAATTCTTCTATTATTTCATTCTTTGATCTTAGGGAGTAGCTCCATTCATATAAAACTCTGGACGGTAGACCTATAGCTTCTCTTTCTTCTGTTACACTATCTCCAAAAACAATAGAATTAGGATTTGCCAATTGTATTGCGTGCTTGATAACGTTATATTCCACATCTGGATGGACAACTCCAAATTTTCTGCACAATAGGAGACCGGTCATTTTTTCTTTTGATTTTAATTTCCTTGCTGGTATCACGACCACTTCTTTACCTCCTATTTCTGTACTAATCACTTCATCTGGTTCTGTGGAGCGAGTTATAAGGTAACCAGTGGTTTCTCTTATAAGAAACAACTTTATATAATTTGGTGTCCTTACCCCAAATTTCTCTTGGAAAAACTCAGGTGGAATTATTTTATAAAGTTTTTGTCTTATTTCATTGATGACTTTTTCCTCATATTTTACAAACTGCCCTGTATTCATTTTCTTTACCTCCTATTTATTTTTTTCTTCTTGAATCTTTTTATATTTTTCTTCTGATTTTTTTGCGTATTCAAATGCAAAACCATATATCCAGTATTTTAATTCAGTTTTTGAAGGAATTTTGTTTTGCCATGTCTTTTCATAAAGATCTTCGTAAACTGCCTGACAAAAATCATCAACTTCTTTACTTTTTAAAATCTTAACCTTCTTATTTATGGTTCCTGCCATCAAAGCGATTGTATCTTCTTTGTCTAATTTTCTTTGAACCCCAATTTTTAAGGCATCAATGGCGGTGCGAATTATCCATGTTTGCTTTGAAGTAGTGTATCCACTCCATATTATTTCAGAAGCTTTGTCTGCCAATTTTTTAATTACACCCATCGTTTTACCTCCTATGCGTTTATAAACTAACATGATCTTATCATTATTTTTGCTTGAAAAGCCTGAAGGATTAGCAGTTCTGAATAAATGATAAAAAAATGAAAGATGATAGGAAGCATAATCATTCAAAATTCTAACCAATTCATTATCCCATCTTCTTCCACCTACGTTTTTTGCCAAGTCTCTGAGTAGTTCAAATTCTGTTTTAACTGTAATAAGTTCATCAATCCTGATTTTGTCCCATTTTAATTTGTGTAAAGATTTAGGGGCGTAGTCAAGAACAAAACTTTCTTTTCTAATTCTGTCAGAGTTTAGGGCGTATGTAAGGTAAACTTTGAATCCTGTTGCACTAGCAAAAATTAACAGGTCATGATATCTTCTGAGAAACTCTGATTCTTTACCAGCTTGAATATTAAACATTAAAAAAGGGATTAAAACATCTTTAGTGTTTTTTAAGTCGTACCCATAGAGAATTGGATAAGATCTGTCATGCTCCACAGATAAGGTTTTAATACCCTTTATTTGGTTTTCAATATAATTTACAACTTTCTCAGCATTCAGAATAGGAGTTGTGTAATCACATGCATCAATGTAAACCGCAAAAAAATCTTTACTTTGTTTAAAAAATAGTTTTCTCAACATTACTTCTGCTAAACAGGTTTTGCAGATCTTTCGCTCTGTATTTCTTAACGACACTACTGTTCTATTTGTGAAACCTCGTGGTGAAAATCCAACTGAAACACCCTCTCTGGCCACAGTAGTAGTTTTAGCTCCGCATATTGAACAAATATTGTGTTTGTCACCAAGGTCTTGAACCTCAATAGGAAATATCGGTTGGTCATCAATGTATGCATAACTTAGAATGGATTTTAGCACTTCATTTATATTTATAATTTCATTTCGATAGTTTTCAGTGATAAGTTTAACCAATACTTCATACAGTTCATCTTGTCTTCTATTGAATCTGTAAGCTGCTCCCAGAATTTTATTTATGTTTTTTATGACAGGATTTCTGGTATCTTTTTCGTCAGGATAATAAATGTTTTCTATATCCTTTTTTAGTTTCTTAACTTCGTTACTGTTTGGTGTAAGAGTTAAAATAAATTTAAATATCAGCATCACTTCAAGTTTTCCGTTTACTTCGAGCTTTTCTATTTCTTTTTTAATATTTTCTTTTATAGCTTCATCGGAAGGTAATCCTCGATATAGTATTATTTCTCTTTTCTTTTCCAGTAGAGTAGGAAATAATTTGTTTTTTATGAAGTCTTTTGTTGGTGGAATGTATCTGAATATATCAAGTTGTGCTTTCTGCCAATCACATGTCAGAAAGTCATCCAGTTGATTTAGCAGAAAATTATAAAATTCATTTTTTATTTCTGGCAAAAATTCTTCTATGTTCTTTTTATATATTGGTTTTCCCGTCCATATAAAACCTTTTGGGGATATGAGAAGAATTTTGCCGTCTATTCTGGTAATGAGCCTGCTCATTATGTACCTGCTTAGAACTTCGTAAGGAGTGTCATGAAAATAAAACACATGAACACTTGGAAAATAATTGGTAATTTTCTTTCTGAGAATTCTGAATGTATGAGAAAACGATTCCAGAGGTGGTAACGAAATACTATCTGCCATGTGTACTGTTTCTATCAGATAATCTTTAATAATTTTATGGAGATAGATTTTTTGTGGGAGTGTGCTATCTGGGATTGTATACCGTGTTCTATCTTCTGCACTCATTATTAAATATTTAACAATGCCCTTTTCCTCTTCTGATAGTCTTAACCCCAAATGATCAAACATTTCGTCAACATATTTCAGAGATTCTTTTAAATCGCTTTTTCCCACAAGTTTATTAATATCGTGAAATGTTATTCCAAGTAAGGTACATTTTATAAGTGTTCTAATTTCCGAGTCCTCGTTATTCGTGAGTTTAGAAAGCGATTCATTGCTTAAGAATTGTTGTTCAAGGTACAGCATTGATGGTAATATTCCATTAAGGATATGCATAGGATAGCTCATATCGGAGAAATCTTGAAATTTAATTCCTCCTTTTGCAGGGAACGTCCTGTAACTTTCTAAAATTTTCGGAAAGATTTCTTGAAAATATTCTTTAAGTGTTTTTTTAAAAATAGGAGTGGAAAATGTTTTATTGAACTTAGCTATTATATTTACACTCATGAAAACTCCTCCCCCCTCACCACCTCCACCATACCGAAGCCCTGGCTGTTTTTGGAGCCGAGGCCTACATTGTAGGCAAGTTCAAAAAATGGCTCACTGAGATTGAGCCTCAGGACCACATCCCATCCTTTAATAAGCGTGTCTTTAAAATAAGTTATGATTTCCTTCCTGATTTTAATGACCTCTATATCGCCAACCATCTCTTCATTTGATTTCACTGGAGTGGAAAGGGAGAATGGTGAGTTTATAAGTGCCAGATATTTTCTCTGCAGATTTTCCATCAATTTCACTGGGAAATCTGCTTCTGATGGATTGTAAAAATAAGTTTTCTTTTTTCCGTAAGGATCAATAAGAGTGCTGTATGTTGTAATGGGAGAAATGGTTTTTACAATTACGAGCCTGCTGAATGGGGGTGGCATTTCTACCTCTATGGAGGATACTTCACAAAAATTTCTCCCAATTTTAACCCTTTTCTTATGTACCAGATGGGTGACAAATGATTCGAGAAGATTAACATCAAGGGAAGCGATTCTGAGAATGAGGTAATCCCTGAAGATAATGCTTTTTTCTTCCTTAATATACTCTCTGTGCTTTGAATATAATCTTGAAAAGGTGAAGAAGTTGAATTTCCTCTTGCCCACCCTGTATCCTTCACTGTGATACTTTTCCGCAAGTATCTCATCAATATTTCTGTATATGAAACCCTGAATGACTGGATTGTAATGAACCGGTAACTTCACCCCTCCCCTGGGCAGGGAGAAATGGATTTTGATTCTCATTGCTTAAAGTATAGTTCATTTCCACAGCACTGTCAATTCTCCGGAATTTCCTCACCTTGACATTCACCCCTCAGAATATATAATGAAGTGAAACAAGGGGATTTTTGTGAGAATTTTAGTTGAAGATATTCCAAAGGAAGGCATAAAGCTTGATTTTGATCTGCCTCCAGAGTGGATGCGGGAGAGAATCGAGGATCCTGGAGATGATTTCAGGTTTGCTGAAAACATCGGAGTCTGGGTTGAACTTTACAGAACAGAAAGGGGCATAAGGGTGAAAGGTGGATACAGCAGTGTTGCTCAGCTCACCTGTCCAAAGTGTCTTGAAGAGTTCACCTCACCCTTTGAGGGTGAGTTTGATATAAGGCTGATGCCGGACATCTACATTGCGGGTAAGAGAGAGGTAAGGCTGACGAGGAAGGATCTTGATGTTGAGTACTTTGATGGGGTGGTTGTGGATCTGGAGAATATAATTCTGTCGGAACTGATGGTAAACTTCCCCCATGATAAGCTTTGCAGACCTGATTGTAAGGGACTCTGTCCTGTTTGTGGAGCCAACTGGAATTATGAAAAATGTGAGCACTACGGTGCTGAACACAGATATAAAAATCCCATCTGGGATAAGATAAAACTATCAATAAAATTGTAAGAGAGGGAGCAAAATATGGCTGTGCCAAAGAGAAAGACATCAAAATCGAGACAGGGAAAAAGAAGGAGCCACATTCATCTCAAAAAACCTCATTATATTACCTGTCCCAACTGTGGTGAACCGATTCTCCCCAATCGTGTTTGTCCACACTGTGGTTACTACAAGGGAAGAAAGGTTCTGGATCTGGAGGTTGAGTAAAATTAAAAGGGGCATATTGTGGTTTTCAATACCCGGGTTACCCGGATTCTCGGGATCAAGTATCCCATTTTTCAGGGTGGAATGGCCTGGGCAAGCAATCCTGAACTGGTTGCTGCAGTGTCAAATGCGGGGGGTCTCGGCATACTTGGAGCTGGTGGTTTAAATGGCAGAGAACTCTCCATCCAGATTGAAAGGGTCAGACAGTTAACTTCCAGACCATTTGGCGTTAATCTTTACTACCTGAATCCAAACATTGAAGAACAGAAACGGGTTGTTCTTGAGTATGCACCTCCAGTTGTGACGGTAGGTGCAGGTAATCCCGGAAAGGATATTCCCCTCTTTAAAGAAAAGGGCATAAAAGTTATTCCTGTTGTGGCAACAGTGGATTTCGGAAGAAGGATGGAGAAATTGGGTGCAGATATGCTTATTGCTGAAGGATATGAGGCAGGGGGACATGTGGGTGAGATTACCACCATGGCTCTTGTTCCTCAACTTGTGGACAGAGTTTCCATTCCCGTTGTTGCAGCAGGTGGGATTGCAGATGGAAGAGGTTTTGTGGCGGCTCTTGCTCTGGGAGCCGAAGGTGTGCAGATGGGGACGAGATTTCTCGCGTCTGAGGAATGCCATATTCATCAGAAATATAAAGAAGCTATTTTGAAAGCAAAGGATAGAAGCACCATTGTTACGGGACATCCGTCGGGGATCAGAGTCAGGGTGATAAAAAATCAGCTTGCAAGAAAGTTTGTGGAACTTGTGGAGAGGGGAGCTTCTGTTGAGGAGCTTGAGACACTTGGTATGGGAGCGTTGAGAAAGGCTGTTTTACTTGGTGATGTTAACATGGGTTCTCTGATGGCAGGTCAGATTTCTGGCCTCATAAACGAGATCAAACCTGCTGCAAAAATAATTGAGGAAATCATTGCAGAGGCAGGTGAAGTTATACTAAAATTAAATGATACCATAGTAAGGGAGGAAGATAATGGGTAAAATAGCCTTCGTTTTTCCGGGGCAGGGGGCACAATATGTGGGGATGGGAAAGGACTTTTATGAAAAGTATGAGTCATTTAAAAAAGTTCTGGACAGAGTAAATGAAATACTTGATACCCCCCTAAAGGAAAAAATCTTAAATGGTCCAAAGGAACAGCTTTCCCTTACTGAAAATACCCAGCCTGCAGTTCTTGCCGTAAGTTACGCCATTTACAGAACACTTGTAGATAATGGATTTTTAAAGGTGGAACCAGATTTTGTTCTGGGTCACAGCCTGGGTGAATACACCGCCCTGGTTGTGGCGGAATCCCTCAGTTACGATGAGGCTGTTCCTCTTGTGAGGGACAGGGGGAAATTTATGCAGGAAGCAGTTCCCCCCGATGTAGGAGCCATGGCAGCTATTATGGGACTTGCTCCATCGAGGGTGGAAACCCTCTGCTGGGAGGAGAGTGACGAGGAGAATAGCGTCGTTCCAGCCAATTACAACAGTCCCAACCAGATTGTTGTTGCAGGTTCAAAAGTTGCAGTTGATAGGGTTGTTCAGAGGGCAAAGGATGAGGGAGCAAAGAGGGTAGTTTACCTTGATGTGAGTGCGCCCTTTCATACTCCTCTCATGAAACCGGCAGCGGAAAAGTTAAAAGATAGACTTGCGAAAATAGAGTTCAGACCACTCAAATATCCACTCGTTGCCAATGTTGACGCACGGATCCATACTGATCCTGCAGATATTCCCAATCTTCTCTATTTTCAGACATTTTCACCAGTTAAGTGGCAGCAGTCAATTGAACTTCTCAAAAATGAAGGAGTTACCCATTTTCTTGAGATTGGACCAGGCAGAACCCTTGTGGGT
>JALSQH010000180.1 GCA_026985515.1 bacterium | reverse complement strand
ACCGGATGAGAGACCTTACAACATAGTGATTCCAACAATGGGGGGATATAAAGAAGATATGGAAGCTCACTACCAGATACTGAAGAGACTTGCAAAGGAGTGCAGAGGAAAGGAAGTTACCAATTATGTGAAGGAAAAATTTCCAAATCTCTTCAGGTTCTGGTATGAACACTACGCACTCCACAGGGCAGATACCACCTTTATGGGTGCATATGGTGAAGGAAAACCCCTCTTTCCTATTTTAATTGCCGATCCTGAAAAAGTGGCAGAACTTGAGAAGTGGGGTCTGAGGAGGATGAGAAATTCCGTACTGAAATTTGGTCTGACATACTACAGTCACTCAGTGGATCAGCACAGAGGTGTCTTTATAAGATTCACGCCCTTCATCCAGTATGACTCTCCACCAGAAGATGTGAAAGAAGCCTTTAAAGTTTACAACGAAGTAATGGAAACAGCCATTAAAAAGTATGGTGCAACCCCCGTGAGAAATGCCGCCTTTGAAAGATATGATGACCCATCCCTTTCCCATGCAAGAAAAATGGGTGGCTTTGCCCATCTGATGAGGCTCATAAAAAAGGCGCTGGATCCATGGAATATTATGAACCCCGGATTCAGCAAACTTCTTTACGGGGAGGGAGAGGAAAAATGAAGTTGAGGCATCAGGATTATTATGAATGGTACATTCAGTCCTGCAACCGGTGCAAAACATGCATCGTTGGTGAGGAAGGGGATGGGGATATATGTCCCTCTGTTGATCTCTATAAAATGTTCAACTTCTCAGGTGGAGGCAAATCCCATATTGCCCTTGCAGCCATTGAAAACAGGATAAGGAACTGGGAAGATATTGAGAAATCCCTCTACTCCTGCACATTCTGTGGTGCCTGCTACGCTGCCTGTCCCGTCACCATTGACCTTTACAATCTCATAATTGATTTGAGGGAAGTTCTTTACGATAAAGGGAGAACACCACCAAAATTGAAAAAATTAGGAGAAAATCTCCTCAGCAAAGACAATCCATATGGCAGGAAGAAGAAATTCATTCCTCCAGAAGGGGTAAAAATTTATCCTTCAGAAAAGGGTAAAACCCTCTTCTTCACAGGATGCCAGGCAAGAATGTATGAGGAAGCCTCCAGTTCAGCAAAAGCTGCTCTTGAAATTCTTCTTGAAGCTGGAACAGATGTTATGATCATGAAGGATGAACCATGCTGTGGCAGTCCTGTTCTTGAAGCTGGAGACTACAAAAGCTTCACGAAAAATGCCAGAAAAGTGATCAAAGAAATCCTCTCCACCGGAGCAGAGGAAATGGTGATACACTGTCCCCATGGTTACTCAACATTTCTCCTGAGTTATGAGTTGCCCGATAACTTCCCTGAAATATACCTCTTCGCAGATTATGTGAAGAAACTTCTGGATGAGGGTAAATTGAGATTCAAAAATCCAGAAATCAGATACACCTTTCAGGATCCATGCAGGATTTCGCATTATATGGATGAAAGCGATACATATTACGAACTGTTTGAAAAAATTGATGGTAAATCTCTTGTAAAAAACACACTATCAGGTAAAAAAAGCTACTGCTGTGGAAATCCCTTTCTCACCCCCTACACGGACAGAAAACTCTATGAATTCACAAGAGAAAAAAGACTAAATCAACTAAGTGAAAGTGCCGAGATAATTGTTACGGCGTGTCCCGGGTGTCAATTTTCTCTGAAAGAAGGTGGAGCTGAAGTTATAGATCTGCCGGTTCTTTTAAAAAATCTTATCCAGGGAGGGTAAAATGGCTTCGAGGGAATATGAACTGATGAAACAATTCTATGAAACAAGTGAAATTGGTCATCAATTTGCAAAACCTCTGAAAGAGGGAGCCACCGCAATAATTGAATTTGAAGGTGACCCTGAAACATACACAATGGTAAAACATAAAGGAAGGTCAGTTTTGAAGCCTGGAAAACCGAAAAAGGCAGAAATATACTTCTGGTTCAGCAAGGCTGCAGTTGATTATCTCTTCAACCCTCCCACCACGGATCCCCAGGAGTATGTTAACAGATTGCTTGACTGTTTGCTGGATAAAGAAAAACCGGTTAAAATGAAACTCCTCACAAGCATAGTTAATGGGTGGAGAATGGGTTATGTGGCAATGCTGAAACTTGGTGGTCCAAGGGCCATTGCCACAATTGCGAAACTGGGGATAAAAATTCCCGCGAGATTTTTAAAATAGTGAAAATGAGATTCATTATCCTCACACTTCTTCTCATCCCCATCACATTGATGGGAGAAAATTATTTAAAAAGCTTTGATATTGCCATTATAAAATCTCATAATTTCCCCTCTTTGCAGGGACTTTCCGTTGAGAAACTCTCTCTCTTCCGGATAATGAAAGGAAAACTCAAAGAAATTCCATTTCAGGTTGACAGAGTGAACAGGGATGGTACATACTCCCTGAAAAAAGTAAAAGCAATTGGGGAAAATGATGAAGTTGTCTTTCAAATGGAAGATGCTGGAGAGGAAAATGATGAAGTGATCTCCTCACATTTTCCCGGAAAATGTATATTCAAAATCACCGTTTCTGAAAATGGAGAAAAGGGATGGGTGTACTTCGTTTATCCCCTCAGGCACCATATTAATACCAGATATGTTAAATACAAACATTACGGAAACCTTGAAACAATTTCCACACCCCTCTATTCGGCCTCATACAGGAATCAAAGCATCTTCTTTTCATCCTACAGAGTAAAGAAAAGGGCTGGAGGCAACGACAGAAACATAATTGACACAATGAAGCTCCGGTTTGTAATAAAGACATTCCTGGGTATCACCTTTAAAAGAACAGAAAGGGATTTAACTTACAGGGTGATTGGAGTTAAAGCGGGACCAGTAAGAGTAATAAGAAAAACATCTTCCAGACTCAAAGTGTTTCTGGGTCTTAAAAGCCCTGCAATTCTTGTTGACAACTACTATACCAAATATTATCTTGAAACACCTTCTTACCTCACCGTTCCCTTTAAACTCTCCTATGTTGCAAAGAAAGCCTATTACAGGCAAACAATCTCATACACAGGAGAAATTCTGGGAAGCAGACTCTTCTGTAACGGATGCAGAAAACCCCTCATCTTTGATGGTAAAATGGAGGATTACGAAAAAGAAACGAAAGTTGAACCCCTTTTCTGGTCTGCAATAATTGGTAAAGCCGGATATCTCGTATATCTTGCAAAATGGTCCAAGGACCTTCCCGTCACAAAAAATCTCTACTTTTACGATGACACAAATGCCACAGATCCACTTGAAAAATTCCCTGGCGTGTATGAATTCGGATATCTGATTGGTGATGCTATAAGATTGAAACCCAAAAAATATAATTTTTCTCTTTCAATTTTCGCCTTACCTGAATGGTCCAAACAAAATCTCCAGCTTGCAATTGATGCAAACAATAATGAACCTGCTGTGAATGTGGTGAAACTCACAGCCTGTACCGATTAACTTGACATGAGTGTCAACCCCTTATAAGATATTCACTGGTATGAAAGTTGCTTACTCTCCAAGGAGGTAATCATGAAGAAGCTGATTGGAGGAATATTTTTGGTTGTTCTTGTTATTGTGGCAGGCTGCAGGGGTAAGGAGGAGAAAAAGCAGGAAGCCTGCTCTCCCACAGTGACCCTCGAAGGATATTCAGGCTCAACCATCCCCATAGAGGCAGGGAAAATCACCACACTTGTTGCGAAAGTTAACACCTGTAATCTTCCCGACAAAAATTTCACTTATTCATGGTATCTTGACAACGGTGACACACCTGTTTCATCCACCAATGAATATGACTACATTGCCTGCAACAGGGATGTGGGAACCCATACGTTAAAAATCATTGTTGCCAGCATAGACTCAGACCTGACCCTTGAAAGGAATTTCACTCTTAAGGTCCAGAAAGTACCAAATCCCCAGAGACCCTCGTGTTACGATAGTGCAATGGAAACAATAAGAAAAGGATATGTAAAAGAATTTACTTCGGCTGTTGATTGCCTTGAAAATTACCTGAAAGAGTATGTATGTGACATTGATGCAAACTTCGCTGCTGGACTGGGTAAGGAGGTTTTATTTTTCATGTCTGTGGAGGATCTCTACAAGAAACATACCCAGCTCACATCAAAGGATATAAAAGAACTCGGCGATAACACCATAATACCCATGACAAATCATTTCAAAGTGGTACTGGAGAAGGCTCCTAAAGACTGGACCTTCTATGAGGAAGGCCTGTATGACATAGTGATAAGTGACGGCAAAGCCCCATATCTCGACCCGGTGGATATAAGCCTCCATGGAGAATTTGACCTTGGCGACATCTATTTTCTGGTTGCCCAGACAAGGGCCATGGAAGGATGGTACTACATGGCTACAGCTTTTAAAGGATTGTTAGATCACTTTCTCAAGATTCCATTTGACTTCAGCATAAAATCGGAAATTCAGAGATTTGTAAACAAGATGATAGATGATCCACAATTTCTCACTTTTGCAGGTGAGGATGGATCTGAAGGGAAAGAAAATCTTTTACTTGCAAGAGGAGCATTCATTGATGCTGTTCACCTTTTTAAGGAAATGTTCACAGAGATCAAATCTGAAACGGACGACCAGAGTGACGATCTCTTCCGGTACTGGGACTGCGGAAAGGATGATGTGTGTCCACCTGCCTCAGAGTGTCCCGGTGGAGCTTCATGGATAGACCCTGAGAATGGTGATCCACCAGAATATGACCCGAACAAATATGCAAGCTGTGAAGAAGCAGGAAATGATTATGTTGACAGAAATCATAATGGTCAATGCGATGAAGGGTGGCAGAAGATAGGTCCCGACAAGGACGGAAGCGAATGCAACAACAGGTACGACGATGGGGAACCCATAGGAACAGCTATTTTCGGGTTTCCAGATTTCAGAGTAATTAACATTGCCTCAAATCTTTCCCAGATGCTCATAGCTTTGAATGAAATAGAACTGAGCCTCATTGGACCCGATCACCCCCTTGATTATGACAGAATGATTGGCGAACCTGAAGGAACAGTAAAAAGCGTTTTCAAAAGCCTCGGACTTCCATACCCTGAAATCAGGTTGAGTGAAGCCTTCCTTACACCCACAGAGGCAAGGATGATAGTTCCCCTGTACAGTATCTCAAAACGATTCTTCATAATTGACAATGAATATGAGCCCTTTGAGGACACAGGTTACGATGGATGTGATGACAAATATGAAGATGGCATGGGTGGATGTGTAACTGATACCTCTCTCTCCCCCTACGATTCCATCAATAACCCTGATCCAAACCATGATGACATAGATCTTTCCTGTGCCCCAAAGTGCAACATAAATGATGGATATGACAATGATGGAGATGGCAATATAGATGAATACAACCACTCATCCGTCGCAGGTAATGTACCGGGAGACATTGGTGCAGAGGGAAATCTGGTTTTCGACTTCATTGATGAAAATGAAAATGGAAAGCATGATCCGGGAGAGAAGCATGAACCTTTTGAAGATATTGGAATCCCCGGGGTGCCCGGCTCTGCTAACAATGGAAAATGGGACACAAAGGACCTGCCACACACATGGCCCAATGGCCCGGATGTTGGACCTGTAAATGACATTCAGATGACCGATCCAAGGGATGGAACCACCTATGAGGTCAGCCAGAACAATCCAGATGGAGAGTTGATCGACTTCTACTATCTTTTCTTCCCTGATCCAACATTCTCCAGATTTTTAACTTTTCCAGATGAAATAAAGAACTTTGATGGTGAAGTACTCAACGATCATGCAAAACTGCACAGATTCATATCAAAAATATTTGACCTTGCTCAAAAATTCGGGATTTATGACAATGGGGTTCACAAACCATAAATTTAAAGAATTTTTCCTGATTCTACTACTCGCCGCCCTGCTTCTTTCTCAAAATGGATGCGGGGGAGAGGAATGTAAAGTGAAATTCAAATCTCTGTCCCCATCTTCAAACAGTGTTACAGTAATAACCGGTAAGTTCATCAACTTCTTCTTTTCACTGAAAGGCTGTGGAGAAAAGGTCAAAGAAATCAGGTGGGAATTCGACAGTAAAGAATTTCAAAATGATACCACCATGGTAACAGTAAGGGCATGTCCAGATCTCACAGGAATTCATACCCTCACGCTTCATGTTAAAACATCCCATCATTCCCTTTCAAAGACCTGGAAAATTGAAATAAAAAACGCTCCTGATCCAGATAAACCTGAATGCTATTCACAAGCCATAGCAACCATTCAGAAAGGTATTGAAGGTGTAAAATCAGATGAAAGTCCAACCGGTATGAATATGAGTGATGCATATTCCTGTCTGGCCGAGTACCTGAAAAAATCCCCATGTAATCTGGAAGCGAATATGGCTGCCGGGATAGCACACCTCACCCTTACCCTTGCAAATCTTCCAGCCCACCTTCTTCTGGCACTCTCTGCTTTCAACAATGGTGTTGAGACCCTGATTAAAACTGAACTCGACCCCGTGATTAATTATTTTTCCACAGTGGGAGAACATGCAAACTCAAAGTTCAAATTTACAATTGACAGGCTGACGATTGATATACCCCAGACAGGTATTACAGTTAACTTTTCAGGAGAATGGGACAGGGGAGACGCCCTTTTCTTTGCAGGTGTGATGAAGGTGTTGAAAGGAGCTCTCACCACGGGACTGGCTTATAATGGCTTTTATGAACTTCCCCTGATATTTATGGAAAAAGACTGGCAGGCAAGTTTAATTTCAAGACTGGAGAGAGATGAAACTTTTCTGATGCTAACTGGAAAAGATGGAAAAAAAGGAGAACAGCTACTTCAGGAAGCTCAAAATGAATTAGTTGATGGCCTGAATACATTAATTGAAGCTTTCACATCCATTGAATCTGAATCTGATCCTCAAGTTGATCCCACAAACCCCCTTGAAAATGACATCATAAAATACTGGGATTGTGGTAAAGATGCAATCTGTCCGACGGAATACTCAGATTACCCCGAAGGTGATCCCAGGGAACCATTCAAAGATGATAACGGAAATGGGAAATATGATCCGGGAGAGGAATATGAGGACTTAAATCACAACGGCAGATGGAATGACTCCTGGCAGAATACAGGCTCTGATGAAGGTGAAAATGATGGACAGTACACAGATGGAGAGCCAATTGGAACAGAAATAATAGCAGGAGAGGAAATAAGATTTCCTGGTGGAACGAGACTGACGAATATCCTCACCACCCTGCGCGATAACATAAAAGGTCCCGATCCTCTTGACCTGGATAAATTATTTGGAGTACCTAAAGGTACCATGAAAACCCAGTTTGAGCAACTGGGTATCCCCTACCCTGAAATCAGACTCTCCGAGTTCTTCGTCACACCAAGTAACCTGAGAAACCTGCTTCCACTCTATTCAAGAAGTGGAAAATACTTTTTCAATCAACCTGAAGAAGAAAAATTCTACGATTACGGCATAGATGGACTCAAAGACGAGGATGAACCTTACTATGATCCTGCCACAAATCCGGATCCAGACCACGACGATTACGATATAGAAACGAACCCTTCAGATGGTTACGATAATGACAGTGATGGCTACATTGATCAGGGAGACCCTGATGGTGATTTTGGAACTGAGGGAAATAATAAATTTGACTGGGTTGATCAAAATGTCAACCAAAAACAGGATCCAGGCGAACCATCTGAACCCTTTGTTGATACAGGTATAATTACACCAGAAGGTATTTATGGAAAAGACAACGGGATCTGGGATCAGCTGGATACTGATCACAAGTGGCCCAGAGGTGACGATGTGGGTGGACCCACTGTTAACATAGATATTGATCCAAAAAATGGAACAATAAAAGATGAAGACCAGAGACTGATTGACAAATTCTATCTCTTCTTCCCCGATGCAACCTTCAGCAGGGTACTTGTGTTCCCTGATCCCACAGTGAATATTGATGGAAAGACGCTCACCAGGAATGCAGAATTATTCAGGTTTATTGGAAAAATTCTGCAGAATGCCAATTACCTGTTATCATTCTGATTCTGTTCGTTTTCAAATAATGTCTTATAGTACAATGAGGCCAGTTTATTTTCCGGGAATTCAAGTATAAGTTCTCTCAGCAGCTTTTTCGCCTCTTCCCTCTGCCCTCTGGCATAGTAAACCATGGAAAGATTCAAATATGCCTGTTCATATCTCGGATTGATTTCTATTGCCTTTTTAAACTGTGCAATAGCGTCATCAAATCTCCCTATCTCCTTATATGCAAGTCCCAGTTTATTTCTTATGTCGGCAAAATCTGGCTGTAATATCAAGGCCTTTTTATATTCTGCTGCTGCGTCTTCATAAAGTCCCAGCCCCGCGTGCAGATCACCTATCTGAGCATGCAAATTTGCAAGTTTTGCTTTTATAAGGTTATCCTTTATTCGTCGATCACCCTTTTTCACCCTGGAACCAACCCTTGCCTTCATGTATGCTTCATGCGCCTCTTCATACATTCCCATGTCACTGTAAACAATGGCAAGATTGAGAGCTGCTTCAACATACCTGGGATTAATGGAGAGAGCTTTCTCAAGGTACCATCTGGCTTTCTCAACATCACCCTCAAGTTGAGAAATTACTCCGAGCATATTGTAAACATCTGCAAAACTGTCAATCTCTTCAATAAATTTCAACAAATGTTCCTTTGCCTCCTTATACCTGCCTGCCTGGAAAGCCTCCCTTCCCAGCCTGTAATGTTCCCTCAATTTGTCATCAATTCCCATTTTCAGAGACCACCTGTTATTTTCCAGTTATCACCTTCTTTTGTAAGTAAAATTTTTTCCTTTCCATTCAGGATCTTTTCCCTTCCATCCCTGTTTTTCAAAATTATTCTGATCTTCTGAACCACTTCTGCCCTCTTACCATGCAAGTAGACAGCCTGGTCAATAACTTCTATTTTTCTGGAAGAGGAAAGGGAAAAAATCCTGCTCACTTTATTCAGAACATCTCTTCTGTTTTCACCATTTTTGCCTCTGAAATCTGGTGAAATGAGTCTGGCATAAAGCTCTAAATCACCCTTCTCAAGAGCAGAGACTCTTTCCTTCATGACCTCTTTTATTTTCTGGATATCGCTTTCTCTGGTACACCCCGCCGCAAATAGTAGGGCAAAAAGTATGAAAGCTACTTTTCTCCCCATAACTCTCCACTTAATCTTTCATAAACTCTCCTGGCATCCTCTGCAACAGAGGAATCGGGATACTTGTCAAGCAGTTCCTTTAGCCTTTCATAAGCTGCCAGTTTGTATCCCCTTTTCAGATAAAATCTGGCAATGTAGAGAATTCTCTTAGCCAGTTTGTCCTCCATCTCAGATTTTAACTTAACAGCCTTTTCAATTTTGTCCCTGCAAAATTCAGGATTTACACCATTTTTCATTCTGCAGAATTCCAGAAACTCTTCATAATTCTGATAGGCAAGTTGTATATTCTGCAGATCTCTATCATAGGTATCAGAGAGATTTCTGTAACATTCAGCAAGCATAAATTTTGCCTTAACTGAAAGGGGATCGTAGGGGTATGAATTC
>JALSQH010000179.1 GCA_026985515.1 bacterium | reverse complement strand
TATTGTAATATCTTTTCTATCTGGTCCGTATACCCAGAACAATCTACCAGCAGATGGTGTATTATTTTCAAGGTATGACTGCCAAACTTTAATTCCATACCTTTTACTAAGTTGAGTTATCTCATGAGTTTTTAATCCTGGATATTTCGGATCATTTTGTAGAAAATTTAGTACCTTTGTTAATTTTTTTAAAAACTTTTTATCATTACCTTTCAATGAACCTTCATCTAATTTTTTACACAAGTTATTCCACAAATCTTCCATTTCTGGAACACCCATTCTGATATTAAAATTCATTAGGTTTTAACTTCTTTGTTCAAATCTAAATTGATAGGTTCTGAAACTTTCCCCTTTTGGAGATTTTCAATTGCTTGATCCATCATTTTTAGAGTATTCCTTGAAATTTCCTTAGGATCGACTAAAACTCTAGGTAACAACTCTAAATGACCATCGCCATACTGTTTAACCTGAAAGTATTGATATTCACTTCCTCTGATTGTGATTCTATGCTTACTATCTAATTTAGCTTCATATTCTTTAACTATACTCATAAACAGCTCCTGTGGGAAATCCCACTAGAAATATACCACAATTTCTATAGCTTTTCAACATAGTATTTTGGAATTGCTAATTTTTTCTTCAAAAAAACATAGCCAAAAATTTCTTATAACGTCGGAATATGTCAAGATAGTTGTCACAGATCTTTGAAATATTTTTATCATTTTATGATGCCTTTAATCTCTTCCAGGATGGGTTAAGATATACTTCTTTTACTTCGTTCCATAATGCAGGTTTCCTGCTCCATCTTTCCGGTTTCGAAGCATAGGCTTTTGCAATGGTCTCATTTCTCTTTTGCATAATCATTGTGCTTTCACCGGAATGTCTTTGATTTGGAGTAACATATCCAATCCCTGAATGGCGATGCTTATTATTGTACCAGTCTACAAAGTCAGCTAACCATGATCGGGAATGACCAAGGTCAGTAAAGTACTGTGGAAATCCGGCGGTGTATTTTAGTGTCTTAAAAAGACTCTCAGAGAAAGCATTATCATCACTTACTCTTGGTCTTGAAAAAGAGGGGATGATTCCAAGTTTATAAAGCATCATGATCATGGTTGCTCCCTTCATGGGGTTCCCATTATCTGAATGCAGTCGTACACCACGAATATTTTGTTCTGATGCAAGACGCTTGAAAAGTTCTGCAGCAAGTTTATCAGATTCCCTCTCATGAACTTCCCAGCCGACTATTTTACGGCTCCAGACATCAATAATCACATAGGCATAGAAAAATATTCCCATTACGCTGGTTTTAAACCACGTAATGTCCCAACTCCAAACCTGATTTGGTCCTGTAGCTATAAGTTCAGGTGGGGTTGCTTTTCGATTTCCAGGTCGGCCTTTACGTCTATGGTGAACAAGATCATATTCCCTTAAAACCCTGTAGAAACTACTGGCACTTGCGATATAAGTTCCTTCTTCCAAAAGAATTGCAACTATTTGGTATGGATTTGTATCTGCAAATCTCTCACTACATGATATATTCAATATCTCTAATTTCTCTACCTTTGTGAGTTTTCTCGGCACTCTCTTTTCAGCTCCTTTGCGTAAATCGCTTACCTTTCCAGATTTCCACCTGTAGTAGGTTCTTACCGATATCTCAAGAACTTCACACGCCTTAAATAACCTTGCACCATTGGTTACTGCTTCGTCTATGAGCTCCACAGCAAGCAATCTATCTTCTTCAGGAATTAGTCTTCCCCTTTTTCCCCCCAGATTGCCTCTGCTTTTTTTTTAAGCACCATGAGGGCTGCCATTTCTGCCAAAGCCTTTTCCTTACGCTCAAGTTCTTTTTCCAGGGTTTTAATCTTCTTTTTTTGTTCTTTTATGGTTTCTTTTTCTGTATTGGCCTTATCGTTCACTTGATCTCTTAACTCCTGTTCCCACAGTACAAGATGTTCACTATGAATACCATTCTTTCTAAGCCACATCCCCTTCTCATCAGGAGCAAGGGATCTACTTTCCAATAACAGTGTCATCTTCTCTGACGGGCTTCTTTGTTCCGGAGATAGTTCTCCATCCTCTGGATTAAGACTATCATTTTTTAGTTTTAATAACCAGTTCCTGAGTGTCTGCTCACTTACTCCTGTTTCCTTACTAACTTCCGGTATTGACCTATTCTCAGGTGGTAATATTTTCTTTAATACGCTGTTGCGAAATCCGGTACTGTACTTCATAAATAGACGACTCCTTTCTTAAAAGTTTTACTGTCATCTATCTTGACATATA
>JALSQH010000178.1 GCA_026985515.1 bacterium | reverse complement strand
ATGTTTTGATGTGGCCGTGCCTTTCTTGGTGCGGCCACGAATTTTATTATGGGAATTTTTCTGAGTAAACACCACCTTTTTCGGTAAGATTATTTTTGAGCTAAAGCGCATTGTTTCACTTTGTCCAGGTTATGTGCTATACTATACTAAAACGGGATTTTATAAAAAATGGGGAAGATAGGAAAAATCGGTCTTGGGCAGCAAATAAGAAAGGAGTTTGAGTCAAGTAAGCAGTTTATGCTGGAAATGGCAGATTATGTAAAGGAGGACGGCCTTTTTATACCCACAGGAAGGGAAATAGAAGAGGGAACTGTAATTCATTTTAATTTCCTTCTTCCCAGTGGGAGACATATTCTTAAGGGGACCGGAAAGGTTGAAGAGGTTGCCAGAAAACCTCCCTTCGGATGGTACATAAAATT
This sequence comes from bacterium, assembly GCA_026985515.1. Classification (GTDB taxonomy): domain Bacteria; phylum JALSQH01; class JALSQH01; order JALSQH01; family JALSQH01; genus JALSQH01. Next base: position 9,232 of record JALSQH010000178.1, on the reverse strand, counting down.
TCTGGAACTTGATGACAGAAGCAAAAAAAATCTCTCCATGATACTTGAGTGGAAAAGGAAGCATGGGAAACTGTAAATTTTTGCTCCTCCTTTTCCTGATGATATTCACAGCCTGCAATCTTGGTTTCAAAAGTGAGGAGACTCCAGTTGAAAAGCTTGAATTTGCAGTGAGACTTGATGAAACTCTACAACTCTTTTACTGGAGCAGTGCGATGCTAAATGGGGAGAAACTGGAGGAGGACCCGGAAGCAGATTTTCCCCTTGCGGGGATATTTCCGGCAGAGTTGACTTCATACACAGGAAATGTTACAGGAACTGGAGGAGAGGAAATTAATTACGATTTCAGTGATTGTATTACCCGGGAATCCTGCAGAGGTTTTGTAAAGATTTTTTATCCTGGAAATTCCAGAATAAAGGAGAGAGAGCTGGTTGTTGATTTGAAGGATATTTATTCCGGAGGATTGACTTCTGGAGTGGTTTACGCTGGAAATGATTCTCAGAGGATGAGGGATGGTTCAAGGAGAGTGGTTGAATTCAGGGGAGGCAGAAGTGGGTCAATATGTATAAAAACAACTTTTCCTCCTCTCTCCCCTGTAGAAAGTGAACAGAAGTGCTATTATTTTGATTCAATAACTTTCTCAGTACGTTGCGGCTGGTTTGCCGGTAATGTTACATATTTCACAGGGAGAGTTGAACTTGATGATGGGAGGGTTATTGAGAAAAAAAGTTCCTCAGAAAGGATACATATGGAATCTCCCTCCTTTTTCTCCCTCTCGATTACTGTAGGGGAGTGGTTCAGTTTTAAAGACCTTGCTGATGGAAACTCTTTAACCTTTTCATCCACAACTACAGGTGAAACTCCCCTTAAATCCATTTACAATACACAGCAAAAAGCTTCTCCTGTTGTTAGAAGGGAAGTTATCGTTGAAGAAAAGAATGGAGTGAATTTTGAACAGGAGATTATTTACAATGATGGTCATGTTGACAAAATTAAAATCACTTCATTAGATGGTATTGTTCAGATTACATACAACGATTTTAAAGGGAAAGTTGCATGGGTTTCCCATCCAGATTCAGTAACTTTTTCGGGCAGGTTACAATCAAAGGAGGGAACATTCGATTTTACCGCTTCATCCATTCTCGGCGGATTATGGCATTTTTCATACTGGTGGGATAAATTTGATAAGAAAAAGGTTTCTCCTGATGAGGAAGGGGATCTGAAGTATTTTCTCCTTTCTAAAGGGACTGGAAGTGTCACTCTTTATGATAGAAATGAGAAAAGTGCCTCGGCGTCTTATGAAATAGATTTTTTTACAGGACTCATCAGGTAGTTATTCGCCTCTTTTTTTTAAAAGAATCCTCACAGGAACTCCAAAGAAATCAAATTCCTCTTTGAGTCTGTTTTTTACATACTTTATGTAGTTTTCTGAAACTTCGTCGGGTCTGTTGGTAAACAGAACAAATGTGGGAGGAGCTGTTTCTATCTGGGTTATGTAGTAAAATTTGACAGGTTTGAATCCCTTCCCGAGAGGATGCCCGTGATGCTCAATCACCTCTCTGAAAAATCGATTAAGCTGTCCGGTAGTTATCCTTTTTCTGAACTTCTCATGGGTAGTCAGAATCGTTTTGTGAAGGTGCCCGAGCCCATAGCCTGTCCTGGCTGAGACAACAACTATGGGGGTGTGTTTGAGAAAGGGGTATCTGAAATCTATGTATCTCCTTGCATCTTTTTCAAATTTAACTGGGTCTGGAAGCAGGTCCACCTTATTGAGAGCCAGAATAACTGCTCTACCCCGTCTTTCCGCAAGGGAGAGTAGACGGAGGTCCTGCATCGTGATGCCTTCATATGAATCAATGACCAGAATCACAATGTCTGATCTTTCAATTGTGTCAATGCTTCTCAGTGATGATTTTCTTTCCAGTCGTGTGTCAATTTTTGTTCTTCTCCTGACGCCAGGCGTATCAATTATTGTGAAGAGTTTTCCTTTCCAGATGAATGAAATATCGATTGTGTCACGAGTTGTTCCCGGTACCTCACTCGTGATCAGGTGATCTTCACCTATTATTCTGTTAATGAGGGAAGATTTACCCACATTTGGTCTCCCCACGAATGAAATTTTTATTTTTTCTTCCTCCTCTATTTTGCCCTCAGGTGGATTTGTCAGTTTAATTATTCTATCCAGCAGTTCATCCAGCCCTGTTCTGTGAATAGCTGATATCGTTATAAATTCAGGTATACCTGCTTCGAAGAATTCAAGGGTGTTTTTTCTTATTTTTTTATTATCCACTTTGTTTATTACTGGTAGTAGCGGTTTGCCCAGTTTCCTTATTCTGTTGAGTATTTCAATATCTGTGGGTGTAAGCCCCTCTTTCCCGTCAAAGACGAGAATCACAAGATCAGATTTTTTAATATAATCAAGACCTGTGTTTTCCACTTTTTCCTGCAGTATATCTCTTCCTCCGAATCCCCCCAGGTCCACCAGTTCAAAAATCCTTCCTTCCACAGTGACATAGGAAGAGATCGGGTCTCTTGTAACACCTGGTGTATCGTCAACAAGAGCTTTTCTGCTGCTGGTAATTGCGTTGAAAATTGAAGATTTTCCCACATTCTGCCTGCCGGCAAGTACAATCAACGGGATCTTTTTTTCCACCATTCTTTCTCTGTTACCTGTAGCCATTCTTTAAATTTCTCCCTGACTTCCTGAAGAAGTCTTTCCTTTTTATTCTGCTTTCTGGTTCCCCTTTTTATGAGTTTTTTTTCTATTTTTTCAATCTTTCGTGGATTCACTGATAATATCCAAATTCCCTGATAGCGCGGGCTGTGTCCGTCCAGTTGGGGGATACTTTTACCCAGAGTTCCAGGTAAATTTTGACTCCTAAAAGTGCCTCAATTTCTTCCCTCGCATACTGACCTATTTTCTTCAGCATCTGGCCGTTTCTACCAATTATTATCTTTTTCTGAGATTCTCTTTCAACATGAATTGTGGCTCTTATGAATATAAAATTTCTCTCAGGTTCTTCTTTAAATTCATCCACCACAACTGCTGTTGAGTATGGTATCTCTTTGTAAGTGAGAATAAAAATTTTTTCCCTTATTATCTCTGCAACGAGAAATCTTTCGGGAATGTCGGTGAGGTAGTCTTCGGGGAAAAGGGGAGGCTGGATGGGAAGGTACTTTTTTAATGTTTCCTCAAGGTCCCATATATTGCTACCTTTGAGGGCTGAAATGGGAACAATTTCCTTAAACGGGAGAATATCCTTGTACTGATCAATCAGAGGAAGCAGCTGATCCTTCCTTATCAGATCAATTTTGTTGAGAGCAAGGATTATGGGCTTATCCGTTTTTTTTAGCAGACTTATCAGTTCCTTTTCATCACTTCCAAAGGGTCTTGTGACATCTGAAATCATGAGCACTTCATCTATCTCTTCAAGGGTTTTTTTGATCTGTTCAATCATTGCTCTGTTAAGTTCCTTTTTCCCTCTATGGTAACCCGGCGTGTCCCAGAAGATCAGCTGTGCATCGGGTAGAGTTTTCACACCTAAAATTCTGTTTCTGGTTGTCTGTGGTTTGTGGGTGACAATGGAAATTTTTTCGCCAAGGAGATTGTTAAGCAGGGTGGATTTCCCCACATTTGGTTTACCCACAATTGTAATATAGCCTGCATGAAAGTTTTTGTACTTTTCCATAAAATCTTCCGGAAAGACTCTCATTTTTCCTCCTTCAGTTTTTCAAGTGCCTCCTGTGCTGCTTTTCTCTCTGCCTCTTTGAGGCTTTTACCCTTCCCTTTTCCCATGGTTTTATTTTTAATTCTGACTTCCACTTCGAATGTTCTCTGGTGAGGTGGCCCATCTTCTTTCACCACTGAATATATGGGCAGTGTGTGAAATTTTTTCTGAACATACTCCTGCAGGATACCCTTGAAATTTTTGTCATCCTTTATCCTGCTCAATTTTTTCTCATATTCATCCAGAATGAATTTTTTTACGATCTCCTCTGCTTTTTCATATCCAGCATCAACAAATACAGCACCAACAACAGCTTCCATTGCGCAGGAGAGAATAGAGGTTCTATTTTTCCCTCCGCTTCTCTTCTCACCCTCTCCAAGAATAATATATTCACCAAGGCCTATTTTTAAAGCATCCTCTGCAAGGGCGTCTCTGTTAACGATGGCTGCCCGCATTTTTGTCAATTCCCCTTCATCCTTTTCCTTAAATTTCTCAAACAGGAATCTGGTAACTGCAAGCTCAACAACTGCATCACCCAGAAATTCCAGCCTCTCATAATCAGGCACATTGTGTCCATCACCGGGATAAGAGGGGTGGGTAAGTGCCTCAATAAGCAGATTTTTCTCCCTGAATGTGTAACCGATTTTTCTTTCAAGTTCTGATAACTTTTCCAATTCCATATTTTCCCCTTCTCTGAATTACTTTTACTCTGTAAATGTTGTTTGCCTCAACTCTGTCATCAGGGTGAATCAGAACAGGCAGATAATTTTCTCCGTAACCAAACCAGTATCCCTCTTTAATCTCTTCGGTAAGTACATTTAACTGGCGATTGAGATTTTTTTCAGCCCATTTTTCCCGGAGCTTTGAATCGAGGAGTTTCATCTCTCTTATTCTCTCATGTTTTACCACTGGATCAACCCTGCCAGGAAACTTTGTTGATGGCGTACCCGGTCTGTCTGAATATGTGAATGGATGAATGTAATTGATCTCCAGTTTCTCAAGTAGTTCCTTTGTTTTTTTAAACATTTCATCTGTTTCACCTGGAAAACCCACGATAACATCAACTCCTATTGAAGGATTGTCAAAGAGCCTTCTTATTTTGTTCACAACATTTTCCAGATCTTTTACTGTATATCTTCTCCCCATTCTTTTCAAAAGTATATCACAACCACTCTGGAAGGAGAGGTGGAAGTGGGGCATAATATTTCGAGAGTCAGCGATGATTTTTAACATCTCATCACTGACTTCATGTGGATCAAGTGAAGTTAACCTGATCCTTGTGAAATCTTCTCTTCGAGCGATTTCTTTCAGGAGTTCTTCCAGGCTTTCACCGGTATCTTTTCCATAGAGGCCGAGGTGAATCCCTGTTATCACCACTTCTTTGAAACCCATTCTAAAGAGTTTTTCAAGTTCTCCAATAACGATTTTAACCGGAACGCTTCTGCTTTTGCCCCGTGTGTATGGAACAATGCAGTATGTACACATCAGATCACAACCTTCCTGAATTTTTAAAAATCCCCTTGTCGTGGTGAAGGAAGTTGTGCCAAAACATTTTACTTCTTTCATTTTTCTTGAGTTGGCCCTGTAGATACCCGGGGTGATTGCACCTTTTACAGCATCTATAACTTTTTCCTTCATACTTGTTCCAATTACAAAATCTGCCCAACCCTTTTCAATTAAATCCTCATCGGCAATTTCTGCTCCACAGCCTGTGTAGATGACCCTGGCTTCCGGGTTTCTCCTTTTTGCCTGGTGCGCATATCTTCTGCTCTCCATCTGCGCTTTTTTTGTCACAGCGCAGGAGTTGATAATGTAGAAATCTGCCTTTTCTGTAAATTTTACTTCTTCAAAGCCAGCAGGGAGGTTTTCCCTTATCCAGCATTCGTCGTAATAATTAACCTTGCATCCCAGTGTGTGAAAGGCAACTTTTTTCATTTCCACCTTTCCTCTATTATTCCTCCACCAGCGAGGTAGTCACCATCATATACAGCAGCAATCTGTCCCGGTACAATAACCTGTTTCGAGTCAAGTTTTATCAAACACGCATCCTGATTCAGTTCCACAATTCTGCCCGGAGAAGGGGGAGTTCTGTAGCGTATCTGAATAAGATATTCTTTTCCAGCAACAGGTTCAATAAACCAGTTGCAATTTTTTATACTGAGAAAAGTCCAGCCAAGATTTTCCGCAGTTGTCAGGTAAACATTTCCAGATTCAGGGTCAATTTTCTCAACATATAGAGGTTTCCCATAGGGGACTCTGAGGCCTTTTCTCTGTCCGATTGTGTATCTGTAAAAGTCACTTATTTCTCTCAATTTTTCTCCATGAGGCCCAATTAACCATCCATTTTTTCTTTTCCTGACTTTTCCACTTATCAATTCCCAGAAGTTTCCATTTATAAAACAGATTTCCTGACTTTTGGGTTCAATTTTATACCCTTTTTCTGCTACATATTTTTCCACCTCAGACCTTGTCAGTCCTCCCAGAGGAAATTCAACTTTTCTCAATACTTCAGGTTTTACCATTGCGAGGAAGTAGCTCTGCTCAATCCTTTTCTCCACCCCTCTCCTTATTGTCAGCTTACCCTGAAATTTTGCGATTCTTGCATAGTGCCCTGTCGCATATGTGGAATCATCACTGGTGGCTTTTTCAAAGAAAATTCCAAATTTTATGAATCTGTTACACATCGCACATGGGTTGGGAGTTTTACCTTTCAGATAGGTGGTTATAAAATATTCAATGACTTTCTGATAAAACTCCATTCTCACATCAATTATGCGGCATTTTATACCTATTTTTTCTGCAAGTTCGCACGCTCGTTTTATGACTTTCTGGGAATACTCATGGGATGGTAACTCTTCAGGAATCCAGTCCATTGTTACAGCTTCAACCTCATGACCTTCCTCAAGGAGTTTTAAGACCACCGCTGTACTGTCGACTCCTCCACTGAAACCAACAACATACTTCATCAGAATTTCACCATTATGGACTGTATGAGTGAATAGGAGATTCTCTTCCCCGGGACTGGCTCTCTGCCCGGTATGGGTTTACCTTCAGAATCCACCGGGGTTATGAGTGGTGGAAGATTTATGTATACAATGTTAAAGTCAATTTTCAGTCCAATTTTTGAAGTTATGGCAATCATGGAGCTAAGAAGTGATTCCAATCGATAGTCCTGCAGATGAGGATGCTTCAAATTGGAGAGATATTTGCTTTCAAAGAGAAAAGAAATGTTTTCCAGCGGCTTCCATGAGAGATGAAAAAATAGCATTCCTGAAACCACATTTTCCTCAGGTGTCAGTGTATAGCGAATCTGACTGTAATCCATTCCTATTTCGCCTCTCACAGTAAGATCCTTTAATTCGAAGAGATTGTATCCCAATCCACTTTCAATTCCGAATATATTCCAGTATCCCCGGAATCTGTCACTCTGATCCTGCAGGTCGTAGAAGGTATAACTCTTCCCGCCAGAATGGAAGAAGAGCAGATGTTTGAATTCAAAGGAATAGTTATTGGTGTTTTCTATGTAGTGTTTCCCGTCGTAGCTGATGGTTCCGTAGTTAATGTCGCTTCTAAAAATCAGAAGATTCTGGGGAATGTTAAAATTTGCAAGGAGTTTAAATGTCATGGTCTTGACCCTGTAGTTGCCAGAAAAGAGATTTATTCCCAGAGCGATGTTTCCCGATAATCCCTCAGGTAATTTTACAGATGCAGGTGGTGCAGGTCCTGCAAGTGACGCAGATAGATTAGTGGAAAACACTGCAATCAGAAGTAACAGGAATACCCCAGAAAGTTTTCCCGGAACACTCAAAAAGTGCGCCATTCTCTGTTTTCTGAAGCAGTTTCTTTTCAAAAGTGCCCTTTTTAACAACATCCCCGCTGCTTTTTGTGACTGTGAAGTAGTAATAATATGCTACCAGAAAAACCTCTTTTTCCAAACCAATTTTCTCAATCCTGCCATTTCCATCTCTGAAGACCAGGTCATACTGTTCATTTTTTTCCGGATCATCAAAGATAAAGATATCCTCCCAGGAGCATATTTCATCTGGAGGGCGACTGCACTCCTGAAATTTAGCAAGATCTGGATAGTAGAGTTTCACCTGCTGAATGGCCTGCCCTTTTGTGAGATAAAAATATCCTTCTTTTTTTTCTGGACGATGCTTTCCACACGATGATAGGGATATAAAAAGAATGAGGGGGAGTAAAAGAACCCCCCTCAGGATGGTTTCCTTAAGGTTCCCAGTGAGCACCTTCTGGTCTTGGAACATCAGGATTGACTACGATACAATCAACAGGACATACCTGAACGCATCTTGGTTCTGGTGGATCCTGGTCTGTACACTCAATGCACTTATTGGGGTCAATTACGTAGATATCATCACCCGGGCTGATTGCTTCATGGGGACATTCAGGTTCGCAGACCCCACAATTGATGCATTCTTCTGTAATCATGAGAGCCATTCTACAAACCTCCTTTGAAATTTAAGATTTCAAAATTCATTATAACTATTATTTTTTTTCCCGCAAAGAATAATTTTTGATCTGAGCGGTGAGAAAGATAATCTGTGCACTTTTTTCAGCCACAGATGCAATGTTTAAAACTTCATCCCACGAATTTCCATGGACGAAAATGCCGTGTGATCTTATGAGGATCAATTTGTGTTCTTTTGCAACAGATGAGGCAATTTCTGCCACCTCTTCACTTCCTATGGGATTTCGAGCTCTGTAAACCGGAATCTCTTTTAAGTAGTACTTACCTTCCGCGTCCAGAGGTATGATTTTTCTTTGAATAAGACTCAGAGCTACAAGATGTGGAGGATGAGCGTGAATAATGTGAGTTGAGGTTGTTGAGGCATATATAGCTCTGTGAACTATACTTTCAACAGATGCAGTTTCAGGGATTTTTTCGTTGAGGGTGAAAGAAACTATGTCCTTTTCTGAAAGATAACCCAGTTTGCTTCCCGTCCTTGTTATGAAAATTGTGTTTCCCATTAATGCACTGATATTTCCACTGGTGTAACCCACAAGGCCCAGATCAAATAATATTCTGCCAGCTTTAACAATTTCCCTTTTTACTTCTCTCTCCATACGGAACTAAATTTACCATATTGCAGGTGGGAAATCCAATTTTGCTTTTTTTCTCTATATGTGGTAAAGTGAAAGTGGGGAGGTTTCATGTAAAGATCCTTCCAGAAAAAAAGAAAAAGGAGTTTAAAAATGAAGAGGACCCTTTTATTTTTTGTAATTTTTGCCTTTGCAATCAGTGTATCTTCATGTGGAGGAGGTTCAGGCAATAAGGGTCATGGCTCAACTGGAACTTCAAAGAAGTTGTCAGATGTGGAAAATTTAAAAATTTCAGCACCTCCACAGGGCAACACCCTCACTCTTTCCTGGCTGATGCCTGATGATTCAAGGGTTACGGGTGTTGTGATTGTGAGAAAAAAGGCTTCTGCTCCATCTTCAATTGATGCGGGAACAAAGGTCTTTGAGGGAAATGCTGCAACTTTTA
>JALSQH010000177.1 GCA_026985515.1 bacterium | reverse complement strand
CAAAGGAGATTGTTCCCAGATAATCTGCATGGAGGTTCTGTGATAAAATAAGAGAAAAAATGGCATCCACAAAATTGAAATAAAAGGAAAGAGCCAGAAGATCTCCCTTACCCCACTTTCCTCCAAAATCAAGGGTCTTCTGAGACCAGACAAAGAACGGAAGAGAATCAATCTCAAATCGTGGATCTTTTCTTGATAAAAGATTTTCTATATGCTCCTCTACATCCTGATGAATCTCTCTCAATTTAGAAAAAATGTTTGTGAGGTATTTTTCAATCACATCATCCTGGTTTTCAGAAGGATAGTAAGAAGGTGACTGGAAGGGAAGAGATGAGATCATCCCGATCAATTCATACACCCATAACCCCTCTGCGATAACAAACCCATACTCCGCCTCACTCCCCTCTGGATATGATTGCATTGCCTCATAAAAGTAATCTTTTGCATCAACGACAAACCCTTTTTTCAGGGCTTCCTTGCCTTTTGCCAGATTATGGGTGTAACTTTCAGGAACAGACTTCTCCTCCTCCTTTCCGCAGGAAAAAAGGAGGACAATCAGGAAACTAATAATCAATACCCTTCGCATAGGGAGGTGGTTCAACATCACCTTTCATTATCCTCCACAAGATTTTTCCAAGACCTGGAGCCCTGTCAAAGTGTGAGAAATCAAGTTTTGATGATTCATAAGCCATGGGGGTGTTCCATGTATTCAGATGAAAACTTACTCTCATGCTTCGTCTCTGATAGGGAGTAAAATCCGGCTTATCTGTGAAAATATCGTACATGGGAATGGCATCTCCATCATTTACATTGAGAGGAGGCACTCCCAAAATCATTTCAATGGTTCTGTAGAGACTTCCAATGTCATAATGAACACTGGAAACATAGTGCCTCTTAACCCAGGGGCTTACAGCCACACATATGCTCCTGTGTGCATCCACATGGTCACCAGCAAAGGATTGAGGATCATCTTCAATGATAAAAATCAGGGTATTTTTCCAGTATTCGGTATGAGAAATGTAATCAACAAAATACCCTGTTGCGTAATCATTTTCCGCAACCATGTAATCAGGTGCTGGTTTTCCAGGCATTCCGCCAAATGTGTGATCGTTGGGAAGGATTATATAGACAAACTCGGGGAAATAACCTTCCTCAATTTCTCTTATAACTTCTTTAATCTTATCAAGATCAGGGATAAGCATATTCCAGAAGGGATATTTGGTATCAATAAATGGTGCCAGTTCCTCATCAAATAGGTGAAATCCAAATCCCACCACTTCACCATAATTTCGGAAACTCACACCGTAATTGTAAAGGTGCAGAAAAATGGAACCACTTTCTGGAATTGTCGGCTCATCTATTCCCACCATGGGAAACTGATCAAGCCATGTTTTTTCAGTGAAATCATTTGAATCAATCATCGCCGTCCACGCATGACCCTGAAGGGAATTCTCTGCATCGGAATAATAATTGTCACAATTCACATAAGACCGTGCAAGAGCATGAAGATTGGGAGTTATATTTTCACCAAAGAGAGTGAGAGAAGGATCACCATTGGCATTCTCGATATCACCCAGATCTTCATCATAGGTTTTGTTTTCCCGAACAATCAGGACCACATGTTTAATTGGTTCTTCTTCAGTAACAGTGGGAGGAAAAAGGGAGGGACACTTCTTTGAATAGTAATTCCAGTTAAAATTCATGTTTTCATCAGCAGTTTTTGTCCAGTTTGCAAGATTATCAGGATCATACGGTACCACAGTCACCGTTCCTTTCATCGCAACGCTCACATGAGGACCATGGGGATTTGGACCTGGACCGGCACCCTTACCGTTGGTGACAAAAATTTTATTGCCTGAGTAGAACAGTGAAGTGGGATAATAACCCACAGGGATTTTCCCTGCAATTTCTTGTTTCAGTAAATCATAAACTCCCACATAATTTTTTCTTGCAACAGTGAAAAAGAGATATCTTCCACTTTCATCCACAGCCACGTCACTCACACCTGCGGAACTCAAACCATTTTCAGTTAGATCAATAACTTCATTGAGAGTGAGAGTAGCAGTGGATATTTCATAGATCTTATCTGAGTCAGATGCTGCTACAAATAGAATCTTTCCATCAGGAGAAAGAGCCATACCCTCCGGGTTCTTACCCACTTCAATATCCTTTATTTTGCTCTTTTTCTCTATATCAAATACTGAAACACTCCGCTCACCCCAGTTACTCACAAAGAGCTTCTCCCCTTCTACAATCAAATCAAATGGATATACTCCTGCCTCACCAACTTTAACAATCTTTCCAGTAGCTGGATAAAA
>JALSQH010000176.1 GCA_026985515.1 bacterium | reverse complement strand
AGATACAGATGATCATCAACACTCTCTGCAATCAACCTGATCCTTCCACCACACAGGACCGTGCTCCACCCATCCCTGATATCTCCCACCACATCCGTGACTGAAAGGTAACTCCATTTCTTATCAAAAACTGCTTTATACAAACCCTTTGACTGATAGAACAGGGTCAATCTTCCTTTTTCATCCTTCAGAATTTTTAATCTGGGTACTGGTTCAATCTCTGAGACAACCTCTGACTCAGGATAAAGGACGGGATTACCAGCCTTTTCCTCTCTTCCACAACTGGTCATGATAAGAAAAACAACTGTAAAGAGTAGAACCAGTTTTGATATCTTCATCAAAAATAAGTATAGTGGAAAAAGAAGGTAGAGACAAGAGAGAAGCTCTTGAAATTTATCCCCCAGCTGGTAAAATCATAGCAAATCAGAAGGAGAATTGTGATGAAGAAAAAAGCTCTTATAAGCGTATCAAACAAAACAGGGATTGTTGACTTTGCAAAAGCTCTGGTGGAGCTCGGTTACGATATTATCTCAACGGGAGGCACAGCAAAAACACTCCAGAAAAATGGCATTGAAGTGATAGAAATATCTGCATACACTGGCTTTCCGGAAATGCTGGATGGCAGGGTGAAAACCCTCCACCCAAAGATCCATGCAGGAATACTTGCCCTGAGAGACAGAAAGGAACATATCGAAACAATTGCAACCCATGGAATTGAACTTCTGGACATGGTGGTGGTCAATCTCTACCCCTTTGAGGAAACAATTGCCAGACCCGATATCTCCCTTGAAACAGCCATAGAACAGATAGATATAGGTGGACCAACACTTCTCAGGGCTGCTGCCAAGAATTACAGATTTGTGACAGTGATTGTTGACCCTTCTGATTATGAACCGGTCCTGAGGGAGTTAAGGGAAAAAGGAGATACATCCCTTGAGACAAGGTATAATCTTGCCGTAAAAGTTTTTTCTCACACTGCCCGTTATGATGGAATTATATCTCAGTTTCTTTCCTCCAGGGATCACGAAAACAGACAAAAGGAATGGCCTGAGGTGGTGAATTTCCAGTTTCATATGAAGCAGTCACTGAGATATGGAGAAAACCCTCATCAGAAAGCAGCATTCTATATGGAGAAAAATCCTCCATCCTTTTCCCTCGCGAGGGCAAAACAGTACCAGGGAAAAGAGCTATCTTTCAACAACATCGTTGACGCAGAGGCCGCTTTCAGGTTGATATCTGAATTCAGGGAAGGATATGCAGCGGCAGGGATAAAACACACCAACCCATGTGGAGTGGGTCTGAGTGAGAAGAGTCAGCTTGAAGCCTTCTTAAAAGCAAAAGAGGGAGATCCTGTATCAATTTTTGGTGGAATAGTGGCATTTAACACACCTGTTGAACCTGATACTGCAGAAGAGCTTTCAAAAATGTTCTTAGAAGTTATCATAGCACCCGGGTACACCCCTGAAGCTCTGGAGATCCTTTCAAGGAAGAAAAATCTCCGTGTTCTCGAAGTACCACTAATTGAAAAATCCGGGGGATACGATATTAAAAGAGTGGTTGGAGGGATTTTAATCCAGGAGTGGGATAGCCTTGATCTGGAAGAGGATAAACTTAAAGTTGTAACAAAGAGATCTCCCACACCAGAGGAAATGGAAGCACTCAGATTTGCCTGGAAAGTTGTCAAACATGTCAAATCAAATGCAATTGTTGTTGCCAGAAAAGATCAGGTTCTTGGAGTGGGAGCGGGTCAGATGAGCAGGGTTGATTCAGTGAAAATAGCCATAGAAAAAGCGGGAGATAAGGCAAAAGGAGCTGTTCTTGCTTCCGATGCTTTTTTCCCATTTCCAGACAGTATAGAAGAGGCTCACAGAGCAGGAATTACAGCCATAATAGAACCCGGTGGATCAATAAGAGATGAAGAAGTGATAAAGGCAGCTGATCAGTTCGGAATCGCAATGATATTTACAGGAATCAGACACTTCAAACACTGATTTATGAAATAATTTTTTCAAACTCTTCCTCAATATTCTCAACGCTGGAACCGGAAGAAACTGCGAGTTCCTGAAGAAGAATGGAGCGAACCTGTTCCATAAGTTTTTTTTCACCAAAGGAAAGTTGTTTACGCTGACTGGAATAATAAAGTTCAGCGAACACCTCAGCAGTATCTTCTATCTTGCCTGTTCTGAGCTTTTCTCTGTAAATTTTCTGCCTCTTATTCCAGTTATTTCTCACTTTACTCACCCTGTAATTTTTAAGCATTGAAAGAACCTTCTTTACCTTCTCGGGAGAGACAGGTCTCCTGACTCCCATAGCACCTGCTCTCTCCACAGGTATCTTTATCTGAATGTCCTTTTCCAGCAGTTCAATTATGTAAAAATCCTCTTCCCCAAGTCGCTCTATCCCAACAATTTTCCCCACCCCCTTTGTGGGATAAACAATAAGTTCCCCCACTTTAAATTTTCCCGCCATAATATCCTCCTCTTTTCCTTTTAAATCAACTGCTTTCCCAACTGGAAATTGTATTTTGTATACATTTTACACCCATTTACCCAATGGGTCAACTTTTATCCATGGGGAACGAGAACTACCCTGTATGGGGAAAATTTTCTTGCTACTTCTTCAAGAGCCAGAACATTGTTGAACAAATATACTCCCTCAACGTCAATTGAATACCCATTTCTATAGCATGGGAAGAGCCTTAGAGCCTTCAACTTCCATGGTCCTTTTTTCTCAGGGTAAAAAGATAAAAAGGAAACTGGAAGAATAAATCTGGAAGGCAAAGGAGGGTTATACTTCTTCACAACAATTCCATTATCAAATTCCAGAAATAATCGTGAACACCTAATCTGCGAATTTTCTTTTAAACCCGTCACCCTGCCGATCACAAGAATATTAACAGGGGAATCAGCATGGTTAAACACTACCCTTACCCCATCTTTATATTTTCTCTTAAACCTGATCAATAGAGGTTTATACTGTACCTCTTTTTCAGTGAATTCTTTTAAATCCTGTGTAAAAGTGATAACGGGTACATTATCTTCTGCCAGGATTGAAAGAGTAATTAAACTACTCCTCTTCCTGCCCATTGCAAAAATGAGAGAGGAAAGATTCCTGATTCCATCTTTCCACCCTTTTACAAAAATCTTTTTGCCGGAATATTTGAACAGAATCCCATATCTTATATCCACCCACCACCAGTAGGGGGGGCCCACCGAAGACCAGTAGAGCTCATTACTTTTTTCAAGAAAGGGGTAATTCTTAAAAAGAATTTTTGTCCACTTTACAGCATCCCTTTTAAAGATATCTATTTTTGAAATCTGCCAGAGGGAATCAAGAAGTTCAATAACGAAAATGTGGTAATGGGGTGGGTCAATGGAGGGAAGTAAACTGTAAAGTGTCCACTCTGCACCATTTGTTGTGTAGAAAAATTTTTCTCTTAAATTCAAGTATGCTGTAACGCCATCCTCAAAAGCCTTTTTTAACCAGCTCCAGTGCAATTCTTTACTCAGATACCCGATAACCAGGAGGGAGTAAAGAAACCCATTCAGAACAAATTCTACATTTTTCTCGCTGGCACCGCGAAAAACATACTCAAGATACCACCTTCCATTACCAACTCTTACAGCTCCACCTCCATTATCAGTGAGAGTAACAACCGGTTTTAACACTTCTTCAATGCTGTTGATATATTTTTTCTCTCCCGAAACGAGATAAGCCCTGTATAAAGCCATAGCCACAGCAGATTGAGCCATACAAGACCACCAGAACTTCCTTTTCTTTCTGTGTACCCCCCTTCCAATTTTCCATTTTCTGCTGTATCCAAAAACGAGTCCACCTCCGGTATGATATATGGGATACTGAGAAAAAAGAGTTTCAAGCAACTTTATTCCTCGACCAATTTCTCCTCTCCTGAAGTAATTCATGGAGAGGACAGAGAGATCAAGAGGATGAATCCCGCCAAAACTCTTCAGCCTTTCCTCTGTTCTGGATGGAGAAAAATTAAGAGTAACCACTTTTTCCAGATTTGCATTGACCCTGCCGCCGGTTTCCTTCCTCTTGCAGGATACCGCGGAAAAAATCAGAAAACAAATAGAAAACAAAAAAATAAGACCTCTGCTTTTTATCACTTGCATTCCTGCTTCAAAGTGGTAAAATAAAATTTGTCGTGGGGCTGTAGCTCAGTTGGGAGAGCGCCTGAATGGCATTCAGGAGGTCGGCGGTTCGAGTCCGCTCAGCTCCACCATTTTTTATATTCTTTTCTTCAACCACTCCGTAAGATCACTCAGTACTTTTTCCTTTTCGGTTTCATTGTAAATTTCGTGATAGAGACCTGGATAGATCTTCAGTTCCTTATCCTCTGATCCAGCTCTCTCATAGAACTCCTTTGCACCATCCGGGCTCACAATCTGATCATCACCCCCCTGCTGGAGGAGAAGGGGAAGTTTCAACTTATGAGCATTCTCAAGGACTTCCTTCTGTGCACGAAGAAATTCTGTGAACCATCTTGCTGAAACTTTT
This sequence comes from bacterium, assembly GCA_026985515.1. Classification (GTDB taxonomy): domain Bacteria; phylum JALSQH01; class JALSQH01; order JALSQH01; family JALSQH01; genus JALSQH01. The sequence goes on along the minus strand of JALSQH010000176.1, from coordinate 5,234 downwards.
CTTATGACCAGAGGATCATTTTCATACTCCTTTACAACCACCGGATCATGGCTGAGGAGGGAGGGATCAATCTCATTTGTCATGGATAAAGTTGGAAAGATATTGGAAACAAATTTTCCAATCGCTTCTTTCCATTTTGGTACTTCCACAGCTATTTTAACCGCAGGTCCAGATGCCACGAGCAGTTTTATAAGGTCCTGATACTTTTCTCCGAAGAGAAGAACAATAAGGCCACCCATGCTGTGGCCAAGTAAAATTGTGAGCAGACCTGTTCTATCACGGGCATTTTCCACAAATATCCTGGTATCTTCAATATAATGATCAAAATTGTAAACATGTCCTCTCTGACCTTCAGATTTTCCGTGACCCCTGAGGTCGTAGAGGAAAATGTTGTATCCCTCGGGAACCAGTGCGTTTATAACATTGCCATACCTGCCCGAATGTTCTCCAAGCCCGTGAACCACAACCACCGTTGCCTTTGGTTCATCCACAATGTATCTCTGGCAGTAAAGTTTTACACCTCCCACCCCGGTAAAAGTATCCTCATAATGTTCTTTTATTCCCATCTTAACCTCCTGCCACACTTGATATTATTGTAACTTCGTCGCCATCCTTAAGTTCAGTATCAAGGTCTTCAGGTACACTCAACCGCTTACCATTGAGAAGAAGCGTAATACCCGGATCTTTCATTAATTTTTTGAAAGTGCCCGGCGGGAACTTTTCCTGCCTGTCAAGACACCTGAAGAGATCTCTTATGCTTGCCCTTTTCTCTAACCCTATTTCCATCTCTTCAGTAACATTTTTCCCATCAACAAAGATCCCCGCCGTGACTTTTACCTTCACGGGCCCCCTGCATCTCATTGAACTCATTGAGATCAAAACTGAGAGTAAACTTCCTCCTCTCAATTTATCCCTCCGGATAAAGATCTTTCAGAACAAAATCCAGACCAAGCTCTTCAAGGGTTTTCTTTTCTGGAATTCCAGTTTCCGGATTCCATCCAAGCTCCTTCCAGAAATCTCCAACCAATTTTTTCATATCAAGTGTAACACCTGCAACAGGTCCATATTTCAATGGTGGATGACCGGTGGCTCTTCCAGGCATTCTGAAGTCCCTTCCGGGTACAATCCCCTCTCTGGCGTTAAAAGCCTGTCTGAGTGTTTTCATTCTTTTCGCTATTTTCAGATACTCCTCCTCAGAGAGGTTCCAGCCAGTCGCAGCATTCAACCACTCAACAAGTGGGAGATCTATACCAGTTTGCAATCCGAAAAGACAACCTCCACATCCATTATTCAGCTCCTGCCAGAGACTTGCGTACATCTGGCCCCTTCCCTTATTTTCAGTTGAGTACTTGTTCTTTATGTTGTAGAGAGGTGGTTCCTTTGGCACATCTTTGTATTTTTTATAAATTGCCATTAACTCCTGATATGTGTAAGAAGCAATGGTGTGTCTGCCTGGGGTGGGTTCACCCTCATATCCTATTCCATAACCAGGGTCATACCTTGGATCGTGCATGGGAAGTTCCTGTCCCCCTGCATGCATTCCAAACTCTGCCATCTCTTTCTTTCCAAGTTTTTCAATTGCCTTCTTTATACCATCTGCCAGTATATCTCCTATTCCCTCCCTCTTTATCATCTTCTCAAGCAACTTATAGGCAGCCTCTCCGTTACCCCATACCAGCTCCAGACCATCAGTGTCAGAATTTGTCAGATAGCCCCTTTCATAAGCTTCAAAGGCAAAGGCAATTGTTTCTCCAGCTGAAATTGTGTCAATTCCTGCTCTGTTAGCCATCTCATTCATTTTGATTATTATGTCAATATCATCGTTGAGAATGAGTCCTCCAAAAACTCCAAGGGTTTCATACTCGGGTTTGTGGGATTCTTCAAATCCATATTTCTCTCTATTCAGCTCAAATATTCCCCCACATCCAAGGGGACAGCTGTAGCAGTTGTACTTTTCCTTCTCAAAGGCAATTACCGCGTCATCACTGACCTTTTTTGCTTTACTTATGGGAAAGTCAACAATACCAGCTCCAGCCCAGTTCTTGATGGGCATGTCTCCATTGAGGGCACTGAGAGCAGAAATACCTGATGTTCCATATCTTTTGAGAATTGCCTTCCACTGCCACCCTTCCTGCCTGATACCGAAGGGCAACTTTCTGGAGAGAAGTCGAGCAAGAAATCTCAAACCTGGACCCTTCAGAAGCGCCTCGAGGAGCATTTTCCCCTCAAATTTCTTCATGTATGTTCTCGTTATCTCGGTCATCCTCTTCCGATCAGCAACATTTATTCTTGCCCTACCTGCAAGAACAATGGCTTTGAGATTTTTTGAACCCATCACTGCACCAAGACCAGACCTCGCAGCAATTCTGCCTCTGTCCGTGATGATCCCTGAAATGAGGGAGAGATTTTCCGCCGCCTGTCCTATTACAGCTACCTGAGCTCTTTTCTGCCCCACCTCTTCTTTCAGCCTCTTCTCCGCTTCCACCGCATCCACACCCCAGAGATGAGAAGCGTCTCTCAACTCAATTTTATCTCCGATAATTGCAAGATACACAGGTTTTTCAGCTTTTCCTCTGAAGAAAATGGCATCGTAACCTGCCTGTTTTATAGCTGGAGCAAAGTAACCACCTGAGTTTGAATCACCCCATCCCCCAGTAAGAGGCGACTTTCCCACAGCGGTGTATCTTCCCATGAAAAGAGCACCTGTTCCAGTAAGCACCCCTGCAGTAACCCCAAAAATTGCCTCAGGTGAAAGGGGCTCAACTCCCGCCGGTTGTCTTTCGTAAATGATTCTGGCACCAAGGCCATATCCTCCCAGGAAATTTCTGTAAATTTCTTCAGGAAGCTCTTCCTCCCACCATTTCCCTTCACTGAGATCAACCCACAGAATCTTACCCATGTATCCGCCAGCCATATTACCTCCTATTTCGATTTATGCTTTCTGTAATCCTGTTTCCCCCTGAGAAGAAGATTGAGTGCATCCCTGCCTATCAGGGGCTCCATCTTGCGTGGAAAATTTTTGAATTTTTCCTTAAACGCTTCTTTCTGCTGTGGAGTCAGTTCAATAATCTGGATTCCGGAACTTTTAAAACCCTTAATCAACTCCTTTGTTGAAACTTTTAGCTTTTCGTGGATTCTCGGTGGAAGAGGCTGATAATTCTTTAAAATCACCTTTCTCAACTTTTCAGGCAGAGAATTCCACCACCTCAGGTTGCAAAATACTGCCACAGGCTGGAAAACATGCCTTGAAAGGGTTATATACTTGAGGTACTGATACCAGCCCAGCGCAGCTGTAAGAATAAGGGTATTTGATCCACCTTCAATAATTCCGTTTTTAAAGGCATCAAGCACCTTTGGTATTGGTATGGGAATGGGTATGGCTCCAAGAGTTTTCCAGAATTCTACATGAAGTTTACTCTGCTGGGAACGAACCCTCATCCCTTTTAAATCATCTGGCCATCTGATTGGTTTTGTCCGCGAATGAAAATTTCTCCATCCATGCTCCACAAATCCCAAAAGGAAAAGTCCCTTCGCTCTCAACTTCTTTGCAAAATAGGGCTGGAGATAGTGGGCTGTCACATAATCATATTCATCATAACTGTTCCACACAAAGGGAAGTTCAAAAACCTGGATGGATGGAATAATGGTTGCCACTGCACCTGTACTTATTCCGGAACACTCTATTGCTCCATAAACTGTTTTCTCCACCATCGTGTTTTCATCCCCAAGCCGACCACCCATGTAGAGCTTCACAATAAGTTGTCCCCCAGAATCTCTGTAAACTTCGCTTTTAAACTGCTTCAGGGCTTCATGCCATGGAGAATCTTCAGGTGCAATGTTGGCGAATTTCATAATTATCTTTCCCCCATAGAGGGGCAACGAAATAAAAATTACTCCCACCACCGCAATAATTATTTTCTTCATGATCCCCCCTTAAAACAATTCGTCAATCTTCTTCAATAACTCCCTTGCCTTGTCCTGAGAAACCTTCTGCTCAGGAATTACATCTGGATAAACATTAACATCCGCCTTCAATACCTCATTAAGCAATTTCTTAAAAAGCTTTTTATCCCCTTTTTTAACCGCATAAAATTCAGCGTAGAGAACTTTTGTCTCAAGGTAATAGGGCGCTATCTTCAGTGATTTTTCAAAATGCTCCTTTGATTTCTTAAGACTTCCTCCCATCAAGCCGGGAATGGCGGCATAGTAAGCTCCCCAGTAGCGATCTGGTGCTCCATAAAAGAAGGTTGGATCAAGTTCTCCCACACGCCTGATCAGGCTTTTGACTTTTGAAAGGTTAAAGATTGATTTCATGATTCCATAAAGCTTGGACCATTTTCCAAGGTTTACTGCCGTCCAGTACATCGCTTCAATGTATTCCTTTCCGAGCTTATTAACCACCTTGTACCACTTATCTCCTGCTTTTTTCACCATGTCGTTCGTCTGAAGAGCCTTTATTCCCCAATCCTTGCCCATTTCATAATCCTTCAGCATCTTTTCCTTATTTCCCCTGTCAAAGGCTTCTGCAAGAAAGTAGTATCCCCGGGATAGACGGACTGCGGGGAAATAGGCTTTATCCGGACGCTTTTCATACGCCTTTTTATAGAGCTCAAGGGACTTTAGAAGCGAATCCCTGTTATAGCGATTCTTCCAGAAACTGTTGGCCCTGTTGATAAGATCTTCATACGAACCCTTAACTATACCGGTAGCCGGCGTTGAATAATTGTCAGCCATAACTGGTAAGGCCAGTAAAATTGACAAAAGCAAAAAGGCCACCTTTCTCATTGCAATCCTCCGTTTTTCTTTAAGCATAATAAAGAAAAGCATTTATGTCAATAGAGGAAGACAACCTTACAATCCCTCCCTCTCCAGTCTCCTCGCCTCAGACAGAAAGAATCCGAGGTAATCAAAACTGGTCAATCCCAGGGGTTGTCCAATAACACCATAGTGATCTCCATCTAAAACACCGAGCCATTTTCCCCACTTTGCTGATTCCACAGAGACCATTCCGTCATTTGCTCCCTCAGTGAAGTAAATTATGAGATAAAGAGGTAGCATAAAAGGAGCAACTCTGTTTTTCCCAAAAAGGGAAGCCTTTGCTGACCAGGAAAAATACTTAACACCTTCAGCATCTGGAACATTGGGATTGAAAACCTCTTCCATATATTTTTTTGACATCTGAATAAAAACCTCAAAACGCCACCCAACCTTCTGCATCACCCTGTCAGCGAGTT
>JALSQH010000175.1 GCA_026985515.1 bacterium | reverse complement strand
ATATCAACTCCTTTAAGCAAAATTTTTTTTCTCACAATTTCCCCTTTCGTAAATGGTTCTGAAATTCCAAAACCTTCCTCAAGTACTATACTCACCGGGATGCTGCCATCCTTCTTTATCAGGAGCTTAAACAGAAATCTGGTTAAATCATAATCCACTACTTCCACATATTCTTTTAAATTTTTAACTTTTACCTTTCCCTTTTTAACTCTTCTCCACTCTATTACAGATCTCTCCATGAACTTTTCAACAGCTTGAGATAGATCAGTTTCATCATAAAAATTCACTTCATACAAAAAACCTGCAACATCCTTTTCCGAAATAAAAGTGTCATCCCGCGCCCTCACCGGCTTAAATTCCTCTGGAAGAATCTCTTCCATGGCTGACACAACCTCACCACTTGATAATCTGGCATCAACCCACACCTCAACAAGTTCCTCCTCAGAGGCTACCCCTACCGGGGCAGGAAAAATAAAGGAAAGTTTTGGAAGGGGATGAAAACCTTCAGTGTATTTAATTTTTATTCCAGCTTTCCTCAGAAAAATACCCCAGTCTCTTGACAGCTCCTTTGAAGAAATATACCTGTAAACACCTTTTCTCCGGTATGAAATCAAAATCTTCTTAAAATACAGAGGCTTTTCTATTTTTTTCAAATGAATTTTCTTCTCCTCCGAAACTACATTGTAAATCCTTTTAAAATCGCAAACTCCACATGCAGAACAATCCCCTGTAAAACAAAAAGGAGTTTCCTGTTCCTCTTTTGCCTTCTTCCGTTCCCTTTTTAAAAACTTTTTTAAAATTCCATAGTCTATGTGATCCCAGGGAAGAGAAAGATCCTCGGGTATTTCAGAGGCGAAAAGTTCAGGATTTAAACCTGATTTCTCAAATCCCTCAAGCCACAGGTCAAATTTGAAATACTCGTTCCAGCTATCAAGTCTCCCGCCATTTTCAAAAACATACTCCACAACATCAGCTAACCTTCTATCACCTCTGCCCAGTACAGTTTCAATAAAAGACATCTCTGGAAGATGCCACTTAAAACCTGCGCCACTTCGCCTTATTTCTCTTCCCAGTTTCTTTAAAATCTCTCTTCCCTCTTCAATCCCGAGAAAAGTTTCCCACTGAAAAGGGGTGTGGGGCTTGGGAACAAAAACAGCAACACTTGCATTCACATTTTTTATGACCTTTTTGACGTTTTTCACAAGTTCCACTATACCTTCTCTGTCTTCATCGGTCTCCGTGGGCAGACCAATCATAAAGTAAAGTTTGATAAGCCTCCACCCAGCCTGAGAAACAATTTCAGCAGTTTTCAAAACATCCTCATTTTTCCAGTACTTATTAATGACCCGCCTCAACCTGTCTGTTCCTGTCTCAGGGGCTATTGTAAAGCCCGTTTTTCTGACTCTTTTTATCTGCTCAACAATATCCCTGCTGAATGTATCTATGCGGATCGAAGGAAAAGAGAGTGAAACATTCTCACCTTCAGCCCAATCCATCACTTCCCTTACAAGTTCCTCAATCCGGGTATAATCTCCGACACTTAAAGAGAGAAAAGATATATCTCCTATTCCTGTTTTTCTGACACCATCCTGAATTATTTTTAAAATTTCGTCTATATTTCTCTCCCTCACAGGTCTGTAAATCATTCCCGCCTGACAGAATCTGCAGGATCTCACGCATCCCCTTGCAATTTCAACAGTAAATCTGTCATGTACCACCTGAACAAGAGGAGTGATCTGTTCAGAAGGGAAGAAAACTTCGTTCAGGTCAGTTACAAGTCTTCTTCTTACTTTTCTGTAATCACTTTTCAAATACTGATACCCTGAAAATCTTCCATTTGTAATAACAGGCTTAAAAAATGAAGGGACATAAATACCCTCAATCTTTGACAATTCCTCTATGATTTCCTCCCGCGACGCACCATATTTTTTCCCCTCATACACCACCTCCAGAATCTCAAGAATTGCCTCCTCACCATCGCCTATAAATGCTGCATCAACAAATGGGGCAATGGGTTCTGGATTCGCGACACCTGGACCACCAGCAATGATAATGGGGAAACCTCTCCTATCCTCACTTCTTAAGGGGATTCCTCCCAGCTTTAATATCTGTAGCATTGATGTAAAAAGGAGCTCGTGTGACAGGGAAAAACCAATTACATCGAACTCACTTACCGGAGTTTTTGTTTCAAGAGAATATAGAGGAATATTCTCCTTTGTAAGAATTCTCTCTACATCTTCTGGGACAGCAAAGACTCTCTCAGCGGTGAATCTTCCTGACCTGTTAACAATATGATAGAGTATTTGCCAGCCATGGTTACTCATTCCCACCGGATAGAGATCAGGGAAGGAGAGAAGAAGTCTCACTTTGCCTTTCTCGAAATCTACAGACGGGAGATTGAGTTCTCCACCTGTGTAATAAATGGGGTTTCTCACTCTCCCTAACAACTTTCTTTCCAGAACAGTTTCAGATAACCTCATCTTCTGGCTTCACAAAACCTTTTTATATATACTATCATAATGGAAGGAATGATGAAAAAAATTAAAGTTAAGTTGTTTGGACCACTCAGAGAAAAGGCAAAAAGTGATTGCATTGAGCTGACCGTTTCTCCTCCGGTTACTCCCGGAAAAATTTTGAACCTTACAGGTGAAGTGCTGAATTTAACGGATGATGAAAAGGTTCTGCTCCGTATAGCATCAAGAGAAAGATATTTATCACAGGATGAAGAAATCATGGAAAATGAAATTTACCTGATCCCACCCGTGGGAGGTGGATAATGCTCAAGATAACGAGTGACCCCATTAATGTGGAAGAGCTGCTGAGACAGGTTTCTGCGGAAGACAGAGGAGCCATTGTCCTATTCGTAGGGACAGTCAGAAACAGAACCGGAGACAAAAAGGTAAAATACCTGACTTACGAAGCTGAAAAGGAATTCGCAGAAAATATTCTTTCACAGATTGTAGAGAAATCTCTCAGGAAGTGGCCTGGGGTAAAGGTGGCTGTGGTGCACAGAATAGGAGAAAACCTTCATCCCGGAGAGATAACTCTTGTCATTGCCACATCTTCTGCTCACAGGGAAGAAGCATATGCTGCAAACAGATTTCTTCTTGAAGAAATAAAAAAGGATCTGCCTGTATGGAAAAAAGAGGTTTTTATTGATGGTTCATATCACTGGTCCGGATGGAATAATTAAGACGATAAATTTAAACTACAGAGCAGGAAATTCCATTATTCTGAAAGACATAAATATGCAAATCCCGCAGGGAAAAATAACGGTCATAATTGGGCCCAGCGGAAGCGGTAAATCTACACTGCTTCAACTACTGACGGGATTGCTCAGACCAACTTCAGGAAAAATCTATGTAAAGGATACCGACCTGACCTCCCTATCCTATGAAGAATTAATCAATTTAAGAAGAAAAACCATGGGAATAATGTTTCAGGAACTGGGATTATTTGACTGGTTAACAGTTGAAGAAAATATTGCCTTTCCTCTGAAAATTCACTCTTCAAAGAACAAAGTGGAGATTAAAAAAACTGTGGAAGAGATTATTCATAATCTGCATCTCAGAGGAGCAGAAAAACTCTATCCAGATCAATTAAGTGGCGGAATGAGAAAAAGAGTGGCACTGGGAAGGATACTTTCACTGAATCCCGAGATACTCCTCTTAGATGAACCAACCTCCGGACTTGACCCTGTAATTTCAGCGTCGATCGAAGAGCTGATAAAAGAAATAAATTCGAGCACAGGTAAAACATTCGTTGTTATCAGTCACACCATAGATACGACATTAAACATAGCAGATTACATAGGGGTCATCTTTCGGGGGAAACTCATAGAATTTGGAAGAAAAGATGAAATTCTCGCTTCTCCAAATCCCATTGTAAAGCAGTATTTCTCAAGAGAACCTCACGGTCCAATTACGGAGAGTATTTGAGTCCAGGGATTTCAATAAATCTGATGGTATCAGGATAATCAGGATTATTCATTAAAGAAAGATTACCTCTTAATATGAGCTTTACCCATCCTGAATCTGATGGATAAATAAGAATTCTGTGGGTGATCAGGCCTTCTTCATATGTAAGTACACCTGCGTTATAGGCATCTATAATTCCAAAACCACCATTCCCCATTGCAATAAAAACATATGGACCCAGTGTTTTCATATCCTCGAAGATAATCTGATTCGAAAACTCTTCCGAATTACCAAAAAGGGGATATCCATCTCTCATAAAAAGGGAATTTGTTGATGAATCATAATTGAAACCATAAACTCTTCTGTCACCTCCTCCAATAAGAAGAATATGATCTCCTTTCCATTCTACTCCATCGATGACCAGAGGTGTTATAAGGGTACCATTTAATAAAAGATCTTTATATGCCCATGTCTTTTTACATCTGAGAAGATCTGGAAAGCTGTAGTAATAAATTGCAGCTGCAGGATCTGACACAAAGAGAGTATCGTCAAGAAGAGTGACACTATTGGTCTCAACATCAATTCTTGCACATCCTGTTCTGGTTGAACCAGAAACTATATAGGCATATATCAATGAGGGACTTCTGTAAAGAATGACTGCATAAGTCTCATTTATGGGATAGAAACTGTAATCTTCGCCATTTTCGGAATCCGCTATTACAAATCCTTCTTGTTTTAAAATATAGGGTGGTTCTGAAATCACCCGTATTCTATTCAGCACAGCAACCCCAGAACTTTCAGTTACAAGCCAGCCGTAGTTTCCATCTATGTAGAGATCTGCATAAACTGTGCTGTAATCAGAAAAATGATAGAGAAACCGTGGAGAAGTAAAACTGTCAATATCCACAACTTCATAACCGTTAACACCGGCGGTAGTTATCAAAAATTTTCTACCTGATGTTACGCCAATACCATACCCTTTAAGATGATCATTTATTTTGAAGTCTTTATAATCAGAGCCATCGGAAAAAATCAGACCATCTTCTCCAACTGCAAGTATTGAAAAACTGTTGTTCAGCCTGATAAAATCCCTGATTACCCCACTGTATTCTCTCAGAAACCCGCTGCTACTTAAAGTATGGCTGGTAAGAGAAAAAGTGTAAAAGACATTGTATCCTTCGTTACCGGACTGTAACAGGACGATACTGGTTGTACTCCTGGAATATACTCCAAAATATGAAGAAACCACAGGTCCAACTGAAACACCTGGCTCGCTTCCTGACTCGAAAGTGAGGACACCCGGATAATATTTGAAAAGATCCACGCCATAATCGTGTGAAAGAAAGAGAAAATTCCCCTCCAGATAACCCTTCCAGTAACTGTGGTAAAAATGGGAAAGGTCAAAAAATTTAAAAGAGTCAGCTGAATATTTTCCTGTGATTACATCATTCAGAGGTAACTCCCACAGACACTTCTCCATTAAGATGAGCAGACTATCACCGCTGACTATGAAATCTCTTGCCTGGGGAGTTATGCAGAAAGGTGAAGCATCATTGTGCTGTAAATACTCAATGAAATATTCAAGAGAATATGAAAAAGCATCCCCTACTCCATTATCATTCACTTCGGCAAGAATAAGCGAAAATGAAGAAAGATTTTCACCAATTATAAAATCCCTCCCGCAACATGAGATTTTCTTCACAAATGGGATATTGCCAGCAAAAAGATTTTCAAAATTACCCTTTTCAACCTCAGAAACAGGAGAATAATAAACACCAAGAGAATTATCAAAAAGTGCAAAAACTTTGTGATGTAAAATCAGTGCTTGAATGAGCTGACCATCCAGATAAGAGAGCTCCCTGTCAGTCAATGTAATGGTAAAAGGGTAAGATGATGAAAATCTGTAAATCTTTAAACCCTCATAGCCATCCCCTACAAACAACTCTTTTGTCTCTGTAGCGTATGTAACTGAGTAGGAGCTGCCACCACCTCCATGCCATATCTGTTTCTCGGGATTCTCAATTACCGGGGGAGGAAGAAAAACACTCACTGTCACCGGTCCTGCAGCGGCAAAATCATTCTGATCATCGTACACATAGGCAAAAACATGATAAATTCCGGGATCATCATACATATACTCAGCCTGTTTCTCATATCCATTTACAGCGATGTCAGGTTTTCCATCACCATCCATATCAAATTCTGTTTTTGTTATGCCTCCTGCACCTGGTAAAGGATCTGGATCCTCAGCATCAAGGCGAAGTATTACTTTCAATGGCACCCTTCCAGCAGATGGAGATACCTGAAAGGAATTTATCACAGGTGGCAAATTCTTCTTAACCCTGACAAGTCCCTCCCTTGTTGAGAGAATCCTGTTTTCATCATTTAAAATAGAAACTTTAACAACATAATTTCCGGGTTCATTATACGTCCACTCCTCTGAGGTGTTCTTCAAAGAGGTTTTTGATTCAAAATTACCATCTCCATTGAAATCCCATCCAATGAAATACCCTTTAAGATTCTGGTTCTTCAGTGTAACACTGAACCTGACTTTTAGCGGAGCTTTTCCCTCAATAGGATAGAGATCAAGAGAAAGAATCTCTGGATAAACAATTTCCTTCTTCTCATTTTTGCCATGACAGGAAACTAAAAAAAGAATGAGGATCCCCACAAAGGAGATCCTCCAGATATTTCTAAGTCCTGACACCCCTTCTCACCACTACCAGAATAAGAGGAATAAGGAGAATTACAAGATAATCAGCAGAAGATCCAGACTGGGTACATCCAAAAGAAGAACTGTATACAAATCTCTTCACAGCGTAAGCCACATTTCCTTCACTATCAGTGACTTTGAGCTTAAGAACATGTACCCCTTCCTTCCTCAAAGAGAACCTGAATTCAGGTATGTCTCCATCTCTCCACTCACCACTGTCCACTTTATATTGAACCTTCAGTGCTTCAGAAGGAGTGAAATTATCTGTTGCTCTTACTGAAACCTCAACCTCATTATGACCATTTCTGACATCAATCTTATTTATTGACGGAGGGGTATAATCAGCAAGGAACTTATAGGTTATGTTATTTCTGATAAGATCTTTTGCTCCTGGTCCCATGAATGAGATCTCAAGCCTGTGCCATCCTTCAGGGAGATTGTAGAACTTCAACTCACTATCTGGCCTGAAAAAGGGAGTCCACAATCCTTCATCCAATTTGTAGCTTATTTCGTAAGATTCAGGGAAGTCTGATTTTACAGGGATTACAACTCCAAGTTTTGAGGGTACAACCTCCGGTTCATCAAAGAAATCAGTGAAACCAAGCAGTGGCTTTGCAGTTGGATCATATTTCCACGAAACACCGGGAATTCCTTCTGAGGCGGGAGCACCACCAAGGCTCAATCCACCACCCAGACCACCACTCATAAACTTATCCAGCAACCTGAGGATATATTTTCCAATAAGATTGGGATCATTGCCAAAGTAATCTTCAATTTTAATCCCTATTTCAAGATAATCACCATAACCATTTCCATCACCATCGGTAAGATTGGTGGTTCCATTGTCAGCCACAAAACTTGGTCCAATTTTTACAAAATTCAGGGATAGAGGCATTCCAAGAAAAGCGCCTGGATCAAATCCTATATCCACATCAAGATCAAGCCTTGATGAAAGCAGTACTCCGATGATCTGAGAAATTCCATTTATATAGTAATTTACATTCTCGAAAGCATTGGCATTTGTGTAATCATCCATCTCTTCATAAGTAAGTACAGCATTCACGAATGGATGCACCATTCCTGCAATTCTCAGAACTCTCAGGGTATCTGCCTGAACGTCGCAGTCTGAAGTATCGCCATCACTATCACAACCTATGGGGTACCAAGTTCCATTATAAGTAAATCCGCTCGGCAGTGTAACACTGGGATCACTTGTTTTCAAAAGATCAATGTGCAAACCAATAACCAGTGTTGTGTTGATTCCGAAAGCCCTTCTCAAAATTCCCCCTGCATTATCATCATAAACATAAAATTGCAGCAGATAATTTGGAATAACCAGTGTGAGATCAGGGATAAATTCGAAGTTCTGCGTTCTTATTTTAGGACCACCCACAACAAAGTATGGCATCTGCCAGTCTGGTAAATTGCCAAGTTCAGAAGGAGCAGGTGTGTGTCCTCCATTGGTGAAGTCCTTCAGAGCAGGATAACCCCGCACCCTCATATCAGCATCAGGATATCTATCTGCAAGGGCAGGAAAAATGTACTTAAAAAACTTGGTATTCAGAATACTGCTGAGGTCAAGTCCCATTCCACCACCTGATCCCCCACTATTTCTGGCGTCAAGATCAAGGCACAGAACTCCATTTGTAACCAGATCATAAAGCAGTTTGTTCAGTAAGTTCTGGTGCAGTGCGATTCCAATACTGTATATATCACTGTAAGTTTTTACATCACCTGGTCCCGGCAATACAGGCATTCGCTCATACCAGAGGAGTCCCCTTGTAGCATTTCTTATAGCACTGCTGGATGTTGTATAACCTCCATACCCATTTTTGAACTGCACACTCTGGTTTGTTGAAGTTAAAATTCCGGTAATATCATCTGAAGTGTTATCAATATACTGGGGTGGAATGGTAGGCCTCCAGTATCCCCATCCATCCACATAACCACTCAGACTGCCACTATCCTGCATACAGCTATGTACGGGACTGCCAGTATCTGCATCAAGGAATTTTGACCTTATTCCAAGGTCAAATACCGTGAGGGTACCATAATAATCTGTCCAGAAATCTGCATAACTGTCCGTTGACCCCCCTTTATGTGGAATAGAATCGGATGTTCTCATTGATAATTCAACTGTTATGCTGTTAGGATTCGGGTAAATTGGATTTGAAAGGGCAAGATTTTTCGTTATGTCACTCAAATCAATTAACATTGTGGGTCCAAAGTAATAACCAGGGGTTCCTGGAGTATCATCCTGCCATATATCCTTTGCAGTTGCTTTAAGTTCTGCATTGATAAATGGAATAAGTTCTGTCATGAAAGTCGTGGCATTATGCGTGGCATCGGGATACCTATATCCATTACTATAATAACAATCGTTTTCATTATCAGTGGGAACAGCATGACCAAGAGTATCCCCACCCGAATCGTCACAGAAGGGACCTGCATGAAGTATCATCTGAAAGTCGCCGTCTATTTCAATATCCTCAAGATTGAATCCAATCTTTGACCTCTCATCCTGATCCGGATAAAAAACGCTTTGAAGCTGGATTCCCACCTTTACCTTTATCTGATTAACCTGGGCAATAGTCCACGCTTTTACATAGTAATCAAGTACCCTTGGAACATCGTCTGAATTGGCGGGTTTACTCGGATCATTTGAATCAGCAGGGATACATCCATAGATAGGATGACCTGAAATTTGATCCGAACAAAGGTAATTTAAACTTTCAGAGGGATCAAGCTCACTATTTAGTGGCGGTTCAATTAAAACATCCAGACCAACATTTGCAAAAGATATTTCGAGATAGATGTAATCATCCTTTGTCCTTTCCGTTCCATCTGAACCTGTGCTGGCTCTGAAGTGAACGTATGTATTGGTATTTGCGGGATCATAGGTGAAAATTTTCCCATCATGATTTACATCGCTCAAATACATGCTGAAGCAAATTGTCTGAACCATAACATCCAGACACTGCCTGTCAATCAGAGCTTTTGCCTCATATCCGCTTATATAGTGAAAGTCTCCATCCTTATCGTACTGAATTTCAGTGGATTTATCTCCATCAAGAAATTTTCTTACGATCACATCAACATAGTTTGCCATGGCATTGCTCTTCAACAACCCAGAACCCAGATGCTCAACAACAT
>JALSQH010000174.1 GCA_026985515.1 bacterium | reverse complement strand
GAGGTAAAGGGTAACTTCCACAAGTGAGGGAAGATAATATTCTCCGTTGTTTCTGGTATCCCAGTTATCATACCACTGCTTCGTGTATCTGTCGTAATATCTGAAATTTAACCCCTTCACATTAAAGATCATGGGAAATGTAATACCCCCACTCATGGGATCCCTGTCAAGGGTTGTGTCTTCCCTGCAGAATAGATCCAGCTGATCAGCGTTATCGGGATCAATATCAATAAAATACTCAAGTTCCACGCTTTTCCCCCATGGTTTCACTCCCTCACCTGCAACAATCCTGTATCCACCCGACAATGACGAGAAAATAAGTTTATCTGCCGGTACACCATTCAGTGTGTCATCAATACCTATGAAAAATGTGGCTGGAATAAAATTTTTTTCTACGGGAGGGTAATAATCGAGGTAGGCTGACTGAAGCTGGGTTGAGATTTTATCCATGATAATGCGTGCTTTTCTGTAGAGTCCCTCCTTTTCCCTCAAAGTGTTATACGATTTTACCGTCACCCAGAATGAAGAGTAGATAAAACTTATAATCACCGCCGTTATGGTAAGGGCAAGGAGAACTTCTATAAGGGTAAATCCCCTTTTCATTGCATTTTCCTTACAATATAGGTCTCAAGAGGATATGTCCGCTCTCCATTTTCATCCTTCCAGTGAACCACCACCCTTAGAATTTTTACCTCTGTATTTTCGGGCAGAAATGCCGCCCAAGCAACATCCTGCGTACCAATATCCTCAACTTTTGTCTCAACTTCAACACCTGGATACTGCTCCTCCACCTCTTCATCTTTCACTTCAAAATTTTCATCGATTGTCTGCTGAGCAATCAGCTTCTCCATATACTCTTCAGCTATCATGTATGCAATTGTGTTTTCTCTCGCTGCTTCGTGAAGTTGAATATTCTGAATATTCAGAGAAATGAGAGACACCATAACTGTGGAAATTATCATAAGAGCAACAATTACCTCAAGAAGTGTGAAACCCCTATTCCTGCTGCACATAGGTAATCTCTTTGTAGCCATCATAAACCCTGACATCTCCCGTAAGGGGAAGAACCAGAAGGGTCATTTCATCATCTGATGAATTTTTAAAATGAATTGTTACCGGATCAACGAACCCCTCTGGATAAAAGGTGACAGTTACACGCCCTTCAGAAATTTTCCCGTTGCTCACCGTATCAATATCTTCAACTCTGACAGATGAGGGCAGATTATACTTCTTTCGAACAAAATCATCTGCATAGGGGATCATTTCCACACTATTTTCTTCTTCATTCACCTTACCCACACTAACCCAGTACTCACCTTTATCCAGATCAAAGTTGAGATAAAAATTTCTCTTCTGAATTGTGGAAAGTCCATAGAGATACTGGATAAGGCCTCCGATCTTCCTTGAACTTTCCCTCAGATCCTCTCCCCCCAGCCTTCCAATATTCGGGATCAATATTGTTGCCATCAGAGCGATAATAAGAAGAACAACTGAAAGTTCAACAAGGGTAAAACCCTCACTATCTTTCTTCATCAAGGTTCCAGCTTGTTATGTCTGCGTCTTCTCCCTCCCCACCAGGCTCTCCATCTCTCCCGTAAGATATTATGTCATACTTTCCATGTCTGCCGGGGTAAATGTAAACATACGGGTGACCCCATGGATCAAGGGGAACCTTGTTTGAATTCAGATAACCACCCTCTCTCCAGTGTTTCGGTATTTTACCGGTGGTGGGTTTTTCCACTAAAGCCTTCAACCCCTGCTCCTGGGAGGGATAGTCTCCATTATCAAGTTTGTACAGTTCAAGGGCGTTCATTATTGTTTTGATGTCAGAAATGGCTTTGGTCCTCTTGGCCTGCTCCGCCCGTGGTAAAACATTCAGAGTTACCAGAGTTGCCAGTAACCCAATTATCACCACAACCACCATTATTTCTATGAGAGTGAAACCACCTTTTCTTCTCTTCATAAAAGTCACCTCCACTTTTTAAATTATGACTTAAAATTGAAAAACATTGTTCCTTTCATCTTATCAACTGATTCATCTGGAAAAGAGGAAGTAATATGGAAATCATAATGAAAAATACGAGTCCCGCAAGGAGAATTATCATAACAGGTTCCACAATGGAAACCACGGCGTTTAAAAACGATTCTACCTGATCCTCATAAGTATCTGCAACTTTTATTAACATATTCTCAAGTTCACCTGTTTTCTCACCAACTGATATCATTTTTATGACGATGGGAGGAAAAACCCCACTTTCGCTCAGAGGCGCCGCAAGGGGTGCACCCTCGATAACTGCGTTTTTCGCATTTTCAATAGCTTTCTCAAGAACCCTGTTGTTGACAATGTTCTTTACTATATCAAGTGAAACCACAATGCTGACTCCACTTGAAAGCAGAGTTCCCAGAGTTCTTGCAAATCTTGAGATTGCCACCATTCTCAGAATATTTCCCAGAAGAGGAAGTCGTAGAATGAAACCATCCCACCATTCCCTTCCCTTTGGTGTATCAACAAATCTCTTGAATCCATACAGAGCAAATCCGAAGAGCAGCAACAAAATCCACCAGCTTCTCCTCAGAAAATTGACAAATCCAATGAGGAGTCGTGTGTAAACAGGTAGTGCGTGTCTCATCTCCTGAAAAATCAGAGTTATTCTTGGGATGACAAAGATAAATAGAAAAATTATCACTCCTCCCATCAGCAGGAAGAGAATGGCTGGATAGGTAAGGGAAGAATAAAGTCTGTTTCTCAACTTTACCTGATTTTCGTAGTAATCAGCAAGTCTTTCAAGAACTATTTCAAGAGTTCCGCTGCTCTCTCCGGCTTTTATCATGTTAACATACACAGCACCAAAGATTCTCCTGTATGGGGCTATTGCATCAGCCAGGGAGGAACCTTCATTAACTTTTTCCTTGATAGTAGCAAGTATTCTCTTCAACCTGATTTTTTCTGTCTGATCAATAAGGGCGTCAAGTGCCTCAATGAGTGGAATTCCAGCCCGGAGAAGAGTTGCCAGCTGCCTTGTTACAACAGCAATATCCTGTAAAGTTACCCTTCCCAGAAACTCTGAAACATCAGCCTGCCACCATTTTTTCCTTCCCTTCTCCTCTTCTCCTATCTGTGATATCGTGGTGGTGAATATACCCTCTGCCTTCAGCTTCTGTCTTGCACTTCTTTCACTATCAGCTTCAACTATTCCTCTGATTTTCTTTCCACGGGAATCATACCCCGAATATTCAAAGATGGCCACTAAACCACTTCCTCCTGGGTGACTCTCAGGACTTCTTCAATAGTGGTTATTCCCTCTATTACCTTCCTCGCACCATCCTCTTTAAGTGTTGACATTCCCTCCTCAATCGCGGCTTTTCTGATCTCAGAAGCATCCTTCTTCTGGGTTATCATTTTTCTTATACGATCAGAAACAATGAAAAGTTCAAAAATTCCCGTTCTTCCTCTGTAGCCCGTGTACATACAGTATTCACATCCCTGACCCCTGTAGAGTTTCCCATTTTTCAAATCTTCCCTTTTTATCCCTATCTCTCTCAGTTCAGCATCGGTGGGTTCATACTCCACCTTGCAGTGGGGACAGATCGTTCTCACAAGTCTCTGTGCAAGAACAGCCACAAGGGATGAAGATATCAGATAAGGTTCCACCCCCATATCAATTAATCTCGTAACTGCACTTGGTGCGTCGTTTGTATGAAGAGTGCTGAAAACGAGATGTCCTGTGAGGGACGCCTGAATGGCAATCTCCGCTGTCTCAAAATCCCTTATCTCACCCACAAGAACCACATCGGGATCCTGTCTGAGAATGGACCTCAACCCCGCTGCAAAGGTAAGATTTATCTTGGGATTGACCTGAATCTGACTTATGCCCTTTAACTGGTACTCCACGGGATCTTCAATGGTCATGATGTTTTTATCTTCTGAGTTTATCTTATTCAGGGCAGCATAAAGAGTAGTGGTTTTCCCGCTTCCTGTGGGACCTGTAACCAGAATAATACCATTTGATCTTCTCAGCAACTTCTTGAACTTTTCCAGTTTATCCCCGCTCAGTCCAATCTCTTCGAGCCCAAGGAGAACACTGCTCCGGTCCAGAATTCTCATTACCACTCTTTCACCAAATATTGTTGGTATTGTGGATACCCTTATATCCACATCCTTTCCTGCCACTTTGGTTCTGATTCTCCCATCCTGGGGCAATCTCTTCTCGGCAATATTAAGACCGGCCATTATCTTAACCCTTGAAACCACACTTGAATGAAACCTTCGGGGAATTTTCAGAATATTGTGCAAAACACCATCTATTCTGTATCTGATTGAAACATCCTTCTCAAAGGGCTCAATGTGAATATCACTTACATTCTGTTTAACAGCCTGAAACAGGAGAGAATTCACCAGCCTTATAATGGGAGCTTCATCCACACTGTCCAGCAGATCAGCTGGTTCACCCTCCTCCAGCTCTGAAGTTACAGTTCCAAGTTCCTCTCCCTCGAGATCCTCAATCATTTCACCTGCAGCATTGGTGGCTCTATTGTAGGCATTATTTATGGCATTGGAAATCTCTCCAGAAGTAGCAACTACAGGGATCACTGTGGTTCCAAGAAGCACCTGCAGATCATCCACGACAGATACATTTGTCGGATCACTTATGGCAATCACAACCACATTACCCCTCTGCTCCACAGGGATAACCTCATTTTTTCTCGCATAATTAATGGGAATTTTGTTTACTGCATCCTCCGGAATTCTGGAAATATCAATATGGGGAAGAAAGGGCAGACCAAACTGTTCAGCAAGAGCAGACTTGAGCTCCGACTCGGTGATGTACTTCTGCTTTATCAGAATTTCACCTATTTTTCTCCCAGGTCTCTCCGCCTGTATTGAAAGAGCCTCCTGGAGCTGATCCTCTGTTATCACACCCTTTTCAATCAAAATTTCTCCTATCTTCCTTGCCATCTCCCGTTACCTTGTCACTGCTGATGGATATTGTGGCTGTGTGGGTATGGTCACTTCCCTTGGCATTACAACATTCCCCTTCTCAGGCAGGTTAATACTTCTCCTGATCTTAAGAATCCTCCCGAGACTTTCAGCCCCAACCTCTTCCTTAAAATTTTCCAGCTGCTCGGAATGAAGGTTATTGAGAAACACAAGATCCCTGTCATTCTTGACGATGTAGGGAGTAATGAAGATCAGAAGATCAGTCTTGGTCACCGTTTTCTTTCTGGATCTGAACAGCCAGCCGAGAACAGGAATATCACCAAGAACGGGTACCTTGCTATCGCTGTAACTCTCCTGAGAGGAGATCAATCCACCAATGACTACTGTCTGTCTATCCTTAACCACCACAGTGGTCTTCGCAGATCTCTTTCTCGTTACAAGACCCTGCTGATTAACATTAACCCCTTGTGGTTGCTGCGGACTTACCTGAGAAATTTCCTGATATATCTTGAGCTTCACATGATCACTCTCATTGATCTGAGGAGTGATTCTGAAAGTAACACCAACATCTTTCCTTTCAATGGTTGTGAGAATATTTCCACCAGAGGTAACATTCTGACCCGTAATAAAGGGGACATTCTCGCCAACAACTATTTCAGCTTCCTCATTATCACTTGTGAGAAGGTGAGGTGTGGATATTATGTTAACGGCATTTGCCGTCTGGAGAGCTCTTATAAGTGCAGCCACACTGGGAACCTTCACACCGCCCCCCAGATCAATCATCTTCCCAAGGAATCCAAGAAAGAGGCCTCCAAGTCCTCCAAAGGATGTGGGACCAAGCCCAAGGGTATTTATACCACCCAGAGCTTCTCCACCCAGAACAACAGCTTCGCCCTCGTTGAGCAATCTCCCTCCATGAATTGAAATCCCTATATCCCTCAATTTATCAAGGGATATTTCCAGAATTGCTGCCTCCACAAAAACCTGCCTTCTCGGTATATCAAGCTGAGAAACAACATTCTTCACAAGAGCATAGTCAGCAGGAGAAGCAATAACTATAAGGGAATTGGTAGCTTTATCAGCTGTTATCCTGATCTCATTGTTGAAATTGGCAACAGGCACTTTACCCTTCTTTCCCCTGTTACCTTTCAACCCACTTGCCAGCTGAGCAATTGTGGAGGCGAGTTCAGTTGCATCGGCGTAGCGAAGGTAAATAACATGCACCTGACTGGTAGCAGCGCCCACCTCAACATCAAATTTTTTAACAAGTTCCTTTACCTTTTTGAGATCAGCATCTGTTCCAAGAACAATTATGGAATTTGTTCTGGGCTCAGAGAGAACTTTGAATCCGCCTTTTATTACCACAGACTCTTTTCTACCAAACCTCCTTCCAGAAGTGGCACTTTTAATAGAGTAGATTTCGTTGATTATTTTCACCATATCATCCGAGGGAATATACTTGAGGGGAATAACCTCCATCTTCACTTCACCGCCAGAAGTATCAATAACCGAAATAACTTTCAAAATGGTATTAATCACCTTCCCCGTTTCTCTGATTATGAGAACATTTGTGGGAGAATAGGCTATAAGTTTCCCATTTCTTGTCATAAAGTTTTTCACCACATTCTGAATCTCATCCGCAGAAACATACTCAAGAGGAATAATCTTGATGTAATACTCATCTGTGGCCGGCATATACCCCTTCCCCACATATACCCTCAGTGGCTCTTCAGCAATCTTACCCTCCTGAACTATCTTGTAAACTTTCCCGCTTTTAACAACGGTAAAACCCTTCATCTTCAAAACAGTCAGAAAAACCCTATAAGCATCCCTGACGCTCATCTTCTCCGCACCAATTATGGTAACTTTTCCCCTCAAACGATCATCAAGTATAAAAGCCTTTCCAGTAAGTTTACTCACAGCCTTCACAACATCCCTGATGTCGGCATTGTTAAATGAAAAGCTCACATATTTTTTTGCATAAATTGCGGTGGAAATCATCAGCATAAAAATAACTATAAGACCTTTTTTCTTCATAGCTCACCTCAACCTGTATGTAAGAGTCATGTCTCTTCCATTTCTCTGCAGATCAATGACAAATGTATCTTCAGTTTTTAGAAATTGAAACAATTGCAAAGCCTTTTCGGGGCTTTCAAGCGTTTCACCATTAACCCTTTTAATTATATCTCCATTTCTCAATCCTATTTTGGCAAACACTCCATCGGGCCGTATATTGAAAATCTTATACCCGATTATTTTCCCATTCCTGAAATAGGGCACAACCCTTGCTTGAGTCAGTATGGAGCCAAGGTTGTTTGTTATTCTGTCAAAATCTTCCTTATCCACTTCATAGGTATTTTCTCCAACCCGCCTTATATCAAGTTCCGGACCACCTGCAGGGAGGGATGGTCCCCTGACTTCTGAAGGAATAACTCTCACAGGTGCTTCCGGAGTCCTCTGATTTCCGCCACTCTCCGCCATCTTCTCATAAAGTGGAAGAACTTCTTTTTTTCCGCCTCTCTTCAAAATCACTTTATCACTCTCTATCTCCACTATTTCTGCATTCTGAATTTTATCATGAAGGAAATAGATATCAGTTTTACCCTTATTTTCGTCCCTGATTATTGCCATAGATTGGCCAGGTACAGTCGAAACAATTACACCAAGTAATTTTAACTTCAGAGGTGTCTGTTTGATAACTTCCTGTGTTTTTTCCTGCTCTTCATTTATCTTTACTCCAAAAATATTCCTGTCCAGAACAACTCTGTAGTTTTCCAGAGAAACTCTTTCCCTTCTTCGGGCCACTCCAGATGAAGAAAACTTCTCCTGGCGAAACTTTATAGCAGGTACCCTAACCTTTGAAGAGATGGTACCGGCGAGAGAATCCCATAAAATCACTGCGAGAAAATACGCCATCAATATTACAAGAAAGGCGTTGATAAGCGTTGAAAATTTTCTGTAATACGCAATTACTCTTCTACCAGCTTCTGACATCTCAATTTTAGGACATCTTTATCCTTTTAATGTTCCATGTTTCAGGAATCAATAAGGAGTTTTCCTTCCCTGTGAAGGTAAAACACCTCTCCCTTTTTCTCCACCTGCACGGTGGGCTGAAAAACCACGAAGTCCTGATGAAAGGGAGCACTCACCTTACCCCCGAAACTGCTATTATCACCAAATGCAACATGGATGGTACCCAGAATTTTCTCAGCTTCAAGTATATTTTCCACATGCGTTGCCCCACCATTTGTTCCTATTCCAAGTTCAGCAACATTTCTGCACCTTTCATCCTCTTCAAACTTTTTTTCCAGCAGATCCCTTACCTTCCCCTCACCTTCTACCCTTACACCGTTTCCATTTTCAATGTAAACAACCACTGGTGAGGGCAGTTTTCCTTCCTCCGGTCCATACTCAATTACAAGTTTTCCTCTGGAAAATCCTTCCACAGGTGCGACGAAAACTTCCCCAGCTGGAAGATTTCCAAAATCTCCAGGGTTATGGAGGAGACCAGTATCAGCTATAAAACTCCTTCCTTCAACATAAATTTCAAGCTCCGTGCCATTGGGAGCCTCTATAAAAATCTTTTTTGCACCTTCAAGTTTGTCTTTCACTGCGACGGAAATCCTCTCTATTTCTCTGTAATCTACACTCATGGCACCTGTGAGCATGTATCGTTCAAAAAGAGGCATACTTGCATATCTTGTACCCCTGGATCTGTTGAGAACTCTCCTGAAGAGAGTATGTGAAGTGGAAAAATATGTCATTGCCACCACTGCATCCACCCTATCTGAGGATCTTCTGACAATCTCAAACACTCTTCCCTCAACTTCACCAGCCTTCTTGCTCTTTATTCTCTCCCATATCCCTTCCCTTACAATTTCATCATACGCTTCTGGAAGTACCCCCTTCCAGATTTCCTCACCGGGCTCTTCACCATGCATCCTGACAGCCGTGGCAACAATAAGAGAAATATCACAGATATCCTTTCCAATCTCATACAGCTCCTGTGCCATAAAAAACAGATCTCTTCCCTTTCCTTTCAGCTGATCTGGAAGAGTATCAGGATCATTTGTGATGACAAAAACTTTTTCATCTTTCTTCACATTGAGGTTAACTTCAAGAATGTTTCTGAGGGACATTCTCTCTTCATCAGTGAAGTTCATATCTCTTTCCCCGTCAGAGTTCTGTAAAGGCCGTGCACAGACTCATGACCAACATCACCTCCAGCTCCAGGAGCCCCAAGAGAATCCCCCACAAGATAGAGATTTTCCATGCCTGGCATTTTGTAACCTGGCCTCAATTCCCTCGTCTGATTAACATTTATCTGGGCACCATCAACCATTTTCAGGTGAGATATTCTTTTCCACTCAATATTTGCCTCAATATCCCACAGAGAAAAAATTCTGTCAATTATCTCCTTCTCTCTCTTTTTTCTGGACTCTTCGTCAAGCATATCCTTCAGTTCTGTCGGATAAAAGAAGGTGAGAAGCTGTTTCCCTCCTGGAGCCACTGAGGGATCAATGTTGGATGTAAACATCCCGAAAGCCATCGGCTTATAAAAGTAAATTAATCCCTTTTCCTCAGCAACTTTCCTTTTTAACCCTATATCCACCACCACCCCGGAAGTTGGGATCAGATTTTTTGTTCTTTCCACATATTCCCGTGGGAATAGCTCCTCATCAAGGAAACTCCACATTTCCTGCACTGGCACATTCACCACAACTTTTTTTCCTTCAAAGAAATCACCACCCGCATAAACTCCTCTGACTCTGTTTCCATCAATCACCACCTGTGTGACTTTTGTTCCCGTAATGATCTCTCCATTTTCCTTTATTTTGCTTTCAAGGAAGTTAAACAGTGGTTTCCACCCCCC